>JAOPVF010000300.1 GCA_025963195.1 Mycobacterium sp.
ACCGCGACCACCACGGCAGCGGCGAGGTAGACCACCTCTTCCCCACTCCGAACGTCTAACCGCGACGTCATCGACTTCGGCGGGTTCGGCATCCGCGACGCGTAGACGTTGGCGGGGAACATCACCAGCATCAACGCGAACAGGCACACCGCCGCAGCGATGCGAGTAGCGCGGGCTGCGGCAGTCGCGGCGGCACGATCGCGATCATGTCGCGGCGCATCCTGGGCACGAAGTGAGCCACCCCGGTCATCGTGAACATCAATGCGAGTCCGACGGCGATCGCCGCGGGCCAGGCGTCGACGTAGGTCCAATTTTCTGGGCCGAGCCAGCCGACGGCGCGTGCGGCGAGGCTTCCCAGGACGAGACTCAGGAAAACGGCCATGGCTGACGTCCTTCGATCTTGACAGTGACAAGTTGAGCGTAGCAACGATCTATCCACTGTCAAGATCCCCCGCTATGCTGAGCTCATGAGCAGGGACGCGTACCACCACGGCGACCTCAAGGCCGCGATCCTGGCACAGGCCGCGGCCCTGGTGGCCGAACGCGGCGCCGACGGGATCTCGCTACGCGAGCTGGCCCGGGCGGCAGGCGTCTCGCATGCCGCACCCGCGCATCACTTCACCGACCGCCGCGGTCTGTTCACCGCGCTGGCGACCGAGGGATTCGGGCTGCTGGCAGAAGCGCTCACCGACGCACGGCCGCGGTTCGTCGACGCCGCGCGGGCCTACGTACAGTTCGCACTCTCCCACCCCGGCCACTACGCCGTGATGTTCGACAAGTCGCTCTACGACGACACCGACGCCGCACTCGTCGTCGCGGAGACGGCTGCAGGCACCGAACTCCGCCGCGGCGTCCGCATGCTCGGCGACACGCGCGCCAAGGCCGACCCGCAAAGCGCTGCGCTCGCGGCTTGGTCACTGGTGCACGGGTTTTCGCTGCTGTGGCTCAACGACGCCGTGGACAAATCGGGCGATCCCATCGCCACCATCGAGCGCCTGGCGCTGATGCTCTTCGACGGTTAGGTAGCGTCGGGTCATGACGCAACTCACCGACATCGCCCTCACCACGCTCTCCGGCGAGCCGACCACGCTGGCCGAATATGCCGACGGCGCAGTACTGGTGGTCAACGTCGCCTCCAAGTGCGGTCTGACGCCGCAATACACCGCACTGGAGAAGCTGGCACAGGACTACGGCGACCGTGGGCTGACGGTGATCGGGGTGCCGTGCAACCAATTCATGGGTCAGGAACCGGGCACCGCCGACGAGATCCAGACGTTCTGCTCGACCACCTACGGCGTGACTTTCCCGCTGCTCGGCAAGGTCGACGTCAACGGCGCAGACCGGCACCCGCTGTACGCGGAGCTGACCAAGGCCGCCGACGCCGGCGGCGAGGCGGGCGACGTGCAGTGGAACTTCGAGAAGTTCCTGCTGGCGCCCGGTGGCGAGGTGATCAACCGCTTCCGGCCGCGCACCGTTCCCGATGCACCCGAGGTGGTCGGCGCCATCGAGGCCGTGCTGCCGCGGTAGTCGCCCCAGAAAGTCAACTCCCGCCCACGTGTCGTAAACCGTTGGGACACCTGACGTTGCCATACTGCTTGCGTGGCTGGAGAACTGATCGTCTCGATCTCCGGGATCAAGGACCGCACGATCGACGACGTTGCCGCCTTCCGCGCCGGTCTCGAGGCGCGGGGGGTGCCGGTGTCGCTGCTGGTGGCTCCGCGGCTCAAGGGCGGCTACCGACTCGACCAGGATCAGCCGACCGTCGAATGGCTGCAGATGCGCAGGACCGCCGGTGACGCCCTCGTCCTGCACGGCTACGACGAGGCGGCCACCAAGAAACTTCGAAGTGAGTTCGCGACGTTGCAGGCGCACGAGGCGAACCTTCGCCTGATGGGCGCCGACCGGGTTCTCGAACATCTCGGACTGCGGACCCGCCTGTTCGCCGCACCCGGCTGGAACGTCTCGCATGGAACAGTAATCGCGCTGCCGCGCAACGGATTCCGTCTGCTCGCCGGACTCAACGGGATGACCGACCTGGTACGGAACACGACGGTGCGGGCGCGGGTGCTCGGCATCGGCGAAGGGTTCCTCACCGAGCCGTGGTGGTGCCGGACGCTGGTGCTGTCGGCCGAGCGCACGGCCCGCCGCTCCGGCATCGTCCGGGTCGCCGCGTCGGCCAAGCAGCTGCGCAGGCCGGGGCCACGTCAGGCGATGATCGACGCCATCGACCTCGCCCTGATGCACCACTGCACGCCCACGGTGTACCGCTGGGAACCCAGGCCCGCGTTGACGGACGCCGCCTAGCCACGAACGCTAACGTGGCGTCATGGCTGATGCTGATGTCATTGTCGTCGGGGCGGGATTGGCAGGACTGGTCGCCGCCTGCGAGGTGATCGACCGAGGCCGGTCGGTGCTGATCGTCGACCAGGAGAATGCTGCCAACCTGGGCGGCCAGGCGTTCTGGTCGTTCGGCGGGCTGTTCTTCGTCGACAGCCCCGAGCAGCGCAGGCTCGGCATCCGCGACACCCACGAACTCGCGCTACAGGACTGGCTGGGTTCGGCCGGATTCGACCGGCCAGAGGACTACTGGCCCCGGCAGTGGGCACACGCCTACGTCGACTTCGCCGCAGGCGAGAAGCGCAGCTGGCTGCGTGAGCGCGGTCTTCGGACGTTCGCCATCGTCGGCTGGGCCGAACGCGGCGGATACGACGCCAACGGGCACGGCAACTCGGTCCCGCGGTTTCACATCACCTGGGGGACGGGTCCCGCGATCGTCGACATCTTTGCCCGTCGGCTGGTGGCCGCGGGCCCCAAAGTCCGCTTCGCACATCGTCATCGCGTCGACGAGCTCATCGTGGAAGGTGGCGTGGTGACCGGGGTCCGGGGCGCGGTCCTCGAGCCGTCGTCGGCGGCGCGCGCGGTCCCGTCGTCGCGAACAACCGTGGGGGAGTTCGAGTTCCGTGCCCAAGCGGTCATCGTGGCCAGCGGTGGCATAGGCGGCAACCACGACCTGGTGCGCAAGAACTGGCCGGCCCGGATGGGGCGGGTGCCAGGCCAGCTGCTCAGCGGGGTACCCGCGCACGTGGACGGCAGGATGATCGGCATCGCCGAGGCCGCGGGCGCCCGCGTGATCAACTCCGATCGGATGTGGCACTACACCGAGGGCATCACCAACTACGACCCGATCTGGCCGAAGCACGGCATCCGGATCCTGCCGGGACCGTCCTCGCTGTGGCTCGACGCGACCGGAAAGCGCCTCCCCGTACCGCTTTACCCGGGATTCGACACCCTCGGCACGTTGGAATACATCGCCAAGACGGGATACGACTACACCTGGTTCGTGCTCAACGCCCGGATCATCGAGAAGGAGTTCGGGCTGTCGGGGCAGGAGCAGAACCCCGACCTGACCGGCCGCAGCGTGCGCCACGTGCTGTCCAGGGTCAGGCCGGGCGCACCGCCGCCCGTGCAACGCTTCGTCGACCGTGGCGTCGACTTCGTGTCGGCGAATTCGTTGCGCGACTTGGTGTCCAAGATGAACGAGGTACCCGACGTGGAACCGCTGGACTATGCGACGGTGGAGGCCGAGGTGACGGCGCGCGACCGGGAAGTGGCCAACAAGTACACCAAGGACGGCCAGGTCACCGCGATCCGTGGGGCGCGCAACTACCTTGCCGACCGGGTCAGCCGCGTCGTCGCCCCGCACCGGATCACGGACCCGAAGGCGGGCCCCCTGATCGCGGTCAAGCTGCACATCCTGACACGGAAGTCCCTGGGCGGCATGGAAACCGACCTGGACTCGCGAGTGCTCAAGCCGGATGCGACGGTGTTCGACGGCCTGTACGCGGCGGGCGAGGCCGCAGGCTTCGGGGGCGGCGGCGTGCACGGCTACCGCTCGTTGGAGGGCACCTTCCTGGGCGGCTGCGTGTTCTCCGGCCGGGCTGCGGGCCGCGCCGCCGCGCGCGACACCGCCTAGCCTTCGAATCTGGTTGAGCGAAAGGCGGCTCCGACCTACTCCGGAGGGAATCGCTCGTAGAGCGCGTCGAGGAGTCGACGGGCTTCGGCGATGAGTTGGCGCAACTGCTTGAGCTCGTGCGGCAACGTCTCGACGTCATCGATCTTGCGCTCGCGCCGCCGCTGCCAGCGCCGCTCGGCGGTGGCAGCCCGATCCTCCAACTCGTCGATGTCGTCCAGGAGGAGTGCCGCGAACAGCCGCGATTGGGCACGGTCAGCGGGGTGAGGTGGGCGCTGTCGTGATCGTGGCTGCGGGGTCTCCGGCTCAGCTGAGCCTGCCGTCCGTCCAACACCGTTGTGGGCGGAGTAGAGGCTCCGCCGCCGCTTGCGCGGCAGGGGCACGATGAGCTCATCGAGAGACGCTTCCCCAGACTGTATCGACACCCCGAAATCCTTGCCTACGGACGAGGATTCAGCGAACCCACAGATTCATCAGCCGTCAGCGATCGCGTCGACGAACCGCAACCCTCCGTTCACCCGAGGGTGGCAGGCGGCCCTAGAAGTCCGTCCCGTTCTCGGGGTCGAGAACCTGAAAGTCGGTGTCGGTCATCTCGGTCAGACGCCCGTAGTAGATGCCGCGTGCGGCGGGATCGATGATCGCCTGGTGGATCGGCACCGCGCGCGTCGGCGCCACGGCCCGCAAATAGTCGACGGCCTCGGAGATCCTCATCCACGGCGCGGCGGCAGGCGCGGCCAGCACGTCGACCGGTTCGCCTGGATCGAACAGCGCATCGCCAGGATGCATCAACCGCGCGGCATGCTCGCCGTCGCCGATCAGGTATGAGATGTTGTCGATCACCGGGATCTCGGGATGGATCACCGCGTGCCGGCCGCCGACGCCGCGGACGGACAGATGGCCGACGGTGAATCCGTCGCCGGCGTGAACCGCCGTCCAGGGCTCGCCGAGCTGGGCCGCGGTCTGCGGGTCGGCGTATAGCGCAGCCTGCGGGTTCGCCTCGATCAAGGCGGGAAGCCGCGCGACGTCCGCATGGTCGGGATGTTGATGGGTGACGAGAATCGCGGACAGCCCGGTGATGCCCTCGAATCCGTGCGAGAAGGTGCCCGGATCGAACAGCACCGTCGTATCGGCGTCCGAATCGTCCCGGAATCGTGCGAGCAGGCAAGAATGACCGAAGTGGGTTAGCTGCATGCATATATTGTGGCGCGCACGAGGCTCTGCGGGGGGAGTGATCACGTGCGAATGATTCTGGCGGCGGTATTGGTGGCCTGGGGGGCCGTCACCGGGCTGGTCGGAGCGCCGGCGCCCGCCAACGCCATGCCCGGCAACTGTCCGCCGTTCTGCGACGGCATCCCCGATTCGGCGTGGATCGCGCCGGGCGCCATCCCGCTGGCGGACGTCTACCACTGGCCGGCCCTTGCCGGGCTCGCGACGACGGCGCCGTCGCCCCGGTTCCGCTTCGAGGAGACCTGCGCGTCCCCTCCGGTCCCGGCCGATCCGCGGGACTTCGTTGCCGCCGCCAGTGCCCAAGTGACCCAACCCAACGGGCAGTGGCAACTACAGGTGCAGGTGCTGCACTGGCGCGGCGATGCCTGGCAGACGGGTCAGCTGGCCGTTTCGGCGCTGCAGAACGCGGTCGGCGCGTTACGGGCGTGCGCGAGGACGGCGCCGCGGACGTCGCCGTCGATCACCACCGACCGGCCCGGCCGGGTCGCTGCAGTGATCAGCATCGCGGGCCAGCAGGTGTTGCACGAGTACCTGCTCGCCGATGCCCGCAACGGCACGTTGGTGGACCTGGCGATGTGGACGACATTGCCGAAGGCGGTGGAGTGGCGAGCGGTGCCGGACCCGGTCGTCCTCGACGCGATGGGCGCCCCGCTATGCACCGCGTACGTCGGCTCGTGCCGGTGAGTCGCACGGAGTCGTCGCCGGTAGAGTAAGCGCCGATCGATTTCGTCGGACTTTAAGGAGCCGCGCGTGGCCCGTGTCGTAGTGCACGTGATGCCGAAGGCCGAGATCCTCGATCCTCAGGGTCAGGCGATCGTCGGAGCGCTGGGCCGTCTGGGGGTGGCAGGCATATCCGATGTGCGGCAGGGCAAGCGCTTCGAGTTGGAAGTGGATGACGACGTCGCCGACGACACCGTCGCCGAGATCGCCGAGTCGTTGCTGGCGAACACCGTGATCGAGGACTGGACGGTCAGCCGCGAGCCATCCGGGGCCCCGCAGTGAGCGCGCGCGTCGGCGTCATCACGTTCCCAGGCACGCTGGACGACGTGGATGCGGCGCGCGCCGTGCGAGCGGCGGGTGCTGAGGCCGTCAGTCTGTGGCATGCCGACGCAGACCTGAAGGGCGTCGACGCCGTCGTCGTCCCCGGCGGCTTCTCTTACGGCGACTACCTACGTGCCGGCGCGATCGCCAAGTTCGCGCCGGCGATGGGTTCCGTGATCGACGCCGCCGGCCGCGGTCTGCCAGTTCTGGGGATCTGCAATGGTTTTCAGGTGCTGTGTGAAGCCGGTCTGCTGCCGGGCGCGCTGACCCGCAACGCCGGACTGCACTTCGTCTGCCGGGACCTGTGGCTCGAGGTTGCGTCGAATACGACGGCGTGGACGACGCGATACGAACTCGGCGCGGACCTGCTGGTGCCCTTGAAGTCGGGAGAGGGCCGCTACGTCGCCTCCGAGGCGGTGCTCGAAGAACTCGAGGGCGACGGCCGCGTCGTATTCCGATACCGCGACAATCTCAACGGATCGATGCGCAACATCGCGGGGATCAGCTCGGCCAACGGCCGCGTGGTGGGGTTGATGCCGCACCCCGAGCACGCCACCGAGGCGCTCACCGGGCCGTCCGACGACGGGCTCGGCCTGTTCTACTCGGCGCTGGACGCGGTGCTTGCGGCTTAACTGCCAACCTAGACGCGGCTTCGGCGTGCCCACCGGCGCAGACCGCCGCTGAGCACGCCGAAGTCGCAAGGTGGAAGGGCGCTAGGCGGCGGGCTTGATCGCCTGTGCGCCACCACCGATGGTCAGAATCGCGCCGTTGACGTAGCTGGCGCCTGGCGAGGCCAGGAACGTCACCGCGCTGGCGATCTCGTCGGCCTCGGCGGTGCGGCCCAGCGCCGTGGTGCGGCCGAGTCCCTCGATGAGGTCACTCTCGAATGCCTCGGTGCCCAGTGTCTGCGTCGGTCCGGGAGCGGCGGCGTTGACCCGCACGCCCGAGCCGCCGAACTCGTCGGCCCACAGCTTGGTCAGCAGCTCCAGCGCCGCCTTGCTGGCGCCGTAGATGCCCGCACCTGCGGCCGGCGTGGACGCCGCGACCGTGGTCACGTTGATCACCGTGCCGTGGCCTCGCGCCACCATGCCTGGGACCAGCTTCTGGACCAGGATGTAGGGCGCCTTCAGGTTGGTGTTGATGTGGTCGTCGAAGTCGCCGTCCGTTGTCTCGAAGGTGGGGGCGAACCGGTAGATGCCCGCATTGTTGACCAGGATGTCGACGTCGCCAGCCTCATCGGCAAGTCTCCGCACGTCACCGGCGTCTGAAACGTCGGCAGCGACGAAACGTGCCTTGCCGCCTGCATTTTCGATGTCACGTACGGTCTTGGCGCCGCGCTCGGGGTTGCGCCCGTGGACGATCACCTCGGCGCCTTCCTTGGCGAGTTGCAGGGCGATCGCGTAGCCGATGCCTGCGGTGGCGCCGGTGACGAGGGCGGTTGAGCCGGTGAGTGTGTTGGTCATGGGATCTGCCTCCGAGGAAGAGTGTTGTTGAAGCCTCTCCCCACAAGTCCCATTACTGACCGCTTATTCCATAACCGAGTCTGGGGTCCGCGAGCGTGCGCGGAATTCTGCCGTTTAGCGGCGTGTCGGGCAACAGACACGCGCGCTCGCGGAAGAACGAGTTAGCGCGTCAGGGCGACCGAAGCCTCGGCGGTGTAGCTGAGGAACGTGAACGTCTCCTCGAGGTAGAGCTGCACGGTGTTCGCGTCGTGCGACAGGTAACCGATCGACACGTCGGTGCCCAGCTGCAAGTCGAAGTCGCCGCCGCGGGTGGACAGCACGAAGGCACCGTCGATCGCGGGCGCCCAGATGATCTCGCCGTCGATCAGCCGGTTGAGGTGCTCGCGGATTGGATAGCCGTGCTCGGTGGTCTCGCTGACCTGCGTGTAGACGTCGGCCGACAGCAGCACGCAGTACGGGCCGTCGACACCGGCCAACCTCAGCTCGGAGAGCGCCTGGCTGATCACGTCGGGGATCT
>JAOPVF010000301.1 GCA_025963195.1 Mycobacterium sp.
TTCCCGGCATGAGTCTGAATCAATCATTGCCCGCGACCGGGGCACCATCTGCGGTTACGATCACGCTCTGGGGGAGGGGAGTGGATCGAGATGGGCGCTCCGCGCACGCTGGACGCGCGGGCTTCCGTGGCGTGGCTGCGACGCTTCGTCCGCACGACGCCCGGTGTGGTCAGCGTGATCGCGGTGACCGTTGCGGCATGCTGTGTGGTCGCCGGGGTGGTGGTGGCCGCGCAGCTCGACGAGCGGATCGCCCAGCACGACGCCGTTCTGGACCACTCCGAGCCGTTCACCTATGCCGCGCAGAATCTGTACGTCGCGTTGTCGGCGGCTGACGCCGCTGCCGCATCCGCGTACCTCGCTGGGATCGAGACACCGGCCTTGCACGCGCGGTATCAGCAGGCGCTTGCCGACGCGGCCTCGGCGCTGGCCGACGCGACGGCGGGAGCCACCGACGCGAACACCCGCAAGTCCGTCGCGCAGATATCGGCGCAACTGGCCGCCTACACCGGGCTGATCGAGTCGGCGCGGGCCAACAATCGGCAGGGGTACGCGGTCGGGTCGGCCTACCTGCGGGAGGCGTCGTCGTTGATGCAGACCTCCCTTCTGCCCGGCGCCCAGAAGATCTTCACGGCCAATCTGGCCGCGGTCGACCAGGACCAGCGGGCCGTCGGCTCGACGCCGGTGGTCGGTCTCGCGCTGCTGGCGTTCGTCCTGGTGGCCATCGTCGTCGGATCACTGATCCTGAGCCGCCGCACCAATCGGCAGTTCAACCTCGGGCTCGTCGTGGCAGCGACGCTGGTGCTGGTGGTGATCGCGTGGGTCGTCGGGGCCACCCGCTTGGCGGCGAGCGCCATCGAGCACAGCCGAACCGACGGCACGGCGAGGTTCGAGCAGCTGGCGAAGGCACGCATCCTGGCCCAGCAGGCGCGAACCGACGAGACCTTGCTTCTGATCGCGCGCGGTGACATCACCGCAGGCCAGATCACATTCCTGCACCGCATCGAGGACCTGACCAAGCAGCTGGATTCGGTGCAGTCCGCCGCGGTGGGCGGCGTCAAGGGGTGGGCCGAGAGCCACCACGCACAAGTCGGGGCCTATCTGCAGGGTGACTACGCTGCCGCGGTTGCCGAGGCGATCGGCACCGCCCCGAACGGTTCGGCCGCGGAGTTCGCGATCGTCGAGACCACCCTGCGCGACGAGATCGAGCAGACCCGCGCGACGCTGCGCGATCGAGTATTCACGGCCGGCGCATTCCTGGCGTGGAGCCCCACGGGCACACTGGTGCTCATGGTGTTCGCCGCAGCGGCCACCCTCGTCGGGTTGTGGCCGCGGCTCGAGGAGTTCTTGTGAGGGCGCGCGTCGTGACGGCCCTCTGCGCCCTCGCGCTGGCCGCCTCCGGATGCGGATCATCGTCGGCGCCACCGCCGTCGGTAGCGATCGCACCCGTCGACGCGCAGCCGGCCGGCGCACAAGAGGTCACGACGGCAACGGCGGCGGCCAACGCCGACTGCGGCGATCGGGAGGCCAGCCTGCGCCCCGGTCCGCTGCCCGCGCCGGGTGCCATGCCGCCCGGTTCGACGATGGCGGCGATCGCCGAGCGGGGACGGCTCATCGTCGGCGTCGACCAGAACACCAACCTGTTCGGATACCGGAACCCCACCACGGGCCAGCTGGAGGGCTTCGACATCGACGTCGCACGCGAGATCGCGCGCGGCATCTTCGGCGATCCGAACCGCATCGATCTCCGGGTGGTCGAAGCGGGCCAACGGGAATCGGCGTTGGAGAAGGGCGAGGTGGACCTGGTCGCCCGCACCTACTCGATCACATGTGAGCGCAAGAAGACCGTCGCATTCTCGACGACGTACTTCAACGCCGTGCAGAGGATCCTCGCCATCAAGGGTTCGGGAATCGATTCCGCCGCAAAGCTTGCGGGCAAGCGCGTGTGCGCGGTGAAGGGCACGACCTCACTGGCGGCGTTGCTGGCGCTGAATCCACGGCCGACGGTGATGTCGGTGACCAGCTGGACCGATTGCCTGGTGATGCTGCAACAAGGGCAGGTCGACGCGGTCAGCACTGACGACGTGGTGTTGACCGGGCTCGCGCGGCAGGACCCGAATGTCGAGGTGGTCGGTGACAGTATCGCCGTGGAGCCCTACGGCATTGGGGTCAAGAAGGAGAACATCGACCTGGTTCGGTTCGTCAACGGCGTCCTGGACCGGATGCGGGACGACGGCACGTGGCAACGCCTCTACGAAGCCAATCTGCGGAGCCTCGGACCGTCGCCCGGTCCGCCGATGCCGCGGTATCAGGATTGACCATGACCGATCAGGACACCGAAAGGATCGATCGCGAACTCGATTCGCGCACCAAGGAAGTCGCCGCCATGTCGACGACGCTGATCGAGCTGGAGAGTCACGCGGGCCTGCAACACGTGCGCCGCTACCCGCCCATCGGGGTGACTGCGCAACGTTGGGCGGTGGTGGAGAAGTCACTCGCGGGTTTGTGGGACGACCTGGGCAGGATGACGTCGATCCTGGACTCGGCGAGGACGGTGCGGGGCCACCGGTCGAACATCGATGACGACGACCGCGCCGAGCTGACGAGATTGCTGTTCGGGCGTCCGCTGGAAGTCTCGCGGCAACGAATCCCGTTGGCCCAGCGCACCATTACCGGTCCCGCCGAAACGGTGGAGTCCGTCGGCCTCGCCGACGTCGCGGAACGGATGCGGGCCGACTACCCGGCGGTTGCCGAGTTCTTCGACGCCGTCGACGCGATCAACTCACTGGTCGCCGAGGGGCTCGCGCCGACGCAGGACCGCCTCGACGAGGCGGGTACTGCCGGACCGAAGGAGATCGACGAACTTCTGACCGTGTCCGCCACGGATCCGCTGTCATTGACCCCGCAGCACGTCGAGCAGCGCACCCGGGCCATCGCGGAGAGCGTCGAACGGCGATCGGCAGAGCTCGCCGAGCTGGCTGCGCTGCAAGCGAATTGGCCCGACGCACTGGCGTCGATTGCCACCCGGCTGGATGCTCTGCGCGAAGGGGAGCTGCGGGCGGCACTGGCGCGTGCCCGCGCCGAGCAGACCGTGCTGTCCAGTCCACTACCCGTGCACCCCGACGCCGAACCCGAGCTGCGGGACGCGCTGGCATCCCTCGGCGCACCGGATCCGGCGGCACTGAGAGCGCTGCGGCAGCGGGTCGATGCGGCACTGCGGATCGTCGGCGAGGACGAGCAGCTCGCGCAGGGCCTGCTGGACCGTCGGCGCGAACTGGCCGGCCGGTTGACGGCGTACCAGGCGAAGGCGGCGCGGCTCGGGATGGGTGAGGACTCAGACGTGTTGGCGTGCGGGCGGATCGCTGCGGGCCTTCTGTCCCGCAAGCCGTGCGATCTGCGCGCGGTGACCCGCGCGATCTCCGACTTTCAGCAGATGATCACGCAGAAGGGGGAGAATCGGACATGACGTGTGCCGAACCCGGATGTGGGGGAACCGTCGTCGGCGGGTACTGCGACGTCTGCGGTACCGCACCCGCGGCCAGTGCGCCGGAACCGCCGGGAACGGCGAGGGCTGAACCACCATCGACGGCACGGGCCGAGAGCAGCCCAAGCGCCCGATCGGCGCGATCCGCCCGCAGCGGGTCGGGGAGGTCGACAAGCACACGCGGCCGCCTCGGCGCGGGGATCGTCGCGATACCCCGCGTACCGAAGGGCGATCCGGCCGCCGCGATCATGCCCAACCCGCAAGTGCCGGAGGGCAGTCGATTCTGCGGCAACCCCGAATGCGGCAAGCCCGTCGGACGCGGCCGGGACGGGAAGCCTGGGCTCACCCAGGGCTTCTGTACGCAGTGCGGCACGCGGTACTCGTTCGTTCCCAAGCTTTCTCGCGGCGACCTCATCGGCGGGCAGTACGAGGTGCAGGGGTGCATCGCGCACGGCGGCCTCGGCTGGATCTACCTGGCGATCGACCGCAACGTGCACAGCCGCTGGGTGGTGCTCAAGGGCCTGCTGAACTCGGGCGACGCCGATGCCATGGCCGCCGCCGCTGCCGAGGTCCTCGCCCTCGCCGAGGTGGAGCATCCAAACATCGTCCGGATCTACAACTTCGTCGAGCACCAGGATGAGTCTGCCGCAGCACCGGTCGGCTACATCGTCATGGAGTACGTCGGCGGCACCTCGCTCAAGCAGATCCGCAAGGCGCGCAACGCTCCTCTACCTGCGGACCAGGCCGTCGCGTACATCATCGAGATCGCACCGGCACTCGACTACCTGCACATGCAGGGGCTGGCGTACTGCGACTTCAAGCCCGACAACGTGATGCAGACCGACGAGCAGCTCAAGCTCATCGACCTCGGCGCGGTGATCTCGATGGACGACCAGGACTCGGCGCTCTACGGCACCGTCGGGTATCAGGCGCCCGAGATCTCCAAGACCGGCCCCACCGTCGCCAGCGACGTGTACACGGTCGGCCGGACGCTCGCGGTTCTGGTGATGGACGTTCCGCAAGAGCACGGGCACTTCGTCGAGCAGCTGCCGGGGCCGGAGACCGTGCCGGTGCTCGCCAAGCACGAGTCGCTGTACTGTGCGATCACACGAGCCACCGATCCCGATCCGGAGCAACGCTTCTCGTCGATCGGGGAGATGGCCGACCAGCTGACCGGGGTGCTGCACGAGATCGTCGCCGCGGAGACCAACGTCGCGCAACCCCGGTCGTCGAACTACTTCAGCCCGCAACGCGCGGTCTTCGGCGCAGGCCGCCACATGACGGTTCAACCGGATCAGGTGATCGCGGCACTATCCGTGCCCGCGGTCGACCCGACCGACTCGGGCGCCGCGGTGCTCGCCACCACCAGCGGAACGCCAGCCGCCCAACTCGAATACGCGCTGCGCATGGCGAACCGGGGCGAGCGAAGCGACGGGATGAGCAGGGGCGGCGCGAAACCGGTCAAGAGTACGTCGGTCGAGATACCGCTGCGGCTGGTCCGCGCAGCGCTAGAGATCGGCGCCCCCGAGTTGGCCAGGAAGCGGATTGGCGAGCTGGAGCCGCTGATACCCGACGACTGGCGGCTGACGTGGTACGGCGGCCAATGCGCACTGCTGGAGGGCGACATCGCCAGGGCGGCAGTCGATTTTGGAAAGATCGTGGCGCAGTTGCCGGGAGAACTCACGCCCAAACTGGCGTTCGCGGCCGCCTCCGAACTGCAAGACGCGCGCGACTACGCCGCGCGCTACTACGAGACGGTGTGGCGGACGGACCACAGTTACGTCAGTGCCGCGTTCGGACTGGCGCGCCAGCGTGCGAGAGCGGGTGACCGGGCAGGTGCGGTCGCGGCGCTGGACCAGGTCCCGACCGAGTCGGCGCATTTCTCCGTCGCCGCAGCGACGGCCACCGAGATCCTGCTCGACGGCCGAGAACCCGAGGACCTCGACGAGCAGACGCTGCTCGATGCGGGGAAGCGGGCCGCGGCGCTGACCCTGGAATCGACGGAGAAGCGGGCGACGATGAGGCTGAGGGTGTTCAGCGCGGCGTTGGGCTGGTTGCAGGCGGGGAACGCGTCGAGGACGCCGCGTCTTCTCAGCACCGATTTCGACGAGCCCCACATCCGGATCGAGATGGAGAAGTGCTACCGCGAACTGGCGCACGCGACGCCCGGCACGTGGGAGCGCATCGCGTTGGTGGAGAAGGCAAATGCGATTCGGCCGAGGACACGCGTATGACGGGGCAATCGGCGTGCCCGCAGTGCTCGGCCGTCGGAGGCAGCGCCGATCGGTTCTGTGAGAGCTGCGGCGCAACGTTGGCGGATGTCCGCCGGGTCGCTATACCGCGGGGCAGCGCCGCCCGCGAAGGTGCCGACGCACCGTGCTCCGATTGCGGGAACACGACGTTCGCCGACGACTACTGCAGTGTGTGCGGTCACCGGCGGGCCGAGCCCGATCGGGACGAGGCGGAACTCGGCGCCGTCGTGCTGATCACCGACCGCGGGATCGAACACGCCCGCAACGAGGATGCCGCCGCGGCCGGGATGGTGGTCGACGGCGGCACGTCGCGCCCGTACGCCGTCGCCCTCGCCGTGTGTGATGGCGTCTCCACCTCGGGCGACCCGCAGGTGGCCGCCGTCGCGGCGTCGAAGGCGGGGGTGGACGCGATGCTTGCCTGCCTCGCCGCGTCGGGCAAGGGGCGCGCGGTGGTGCTCGCGGGTCTGGCCGAAGCGGCGGCGGCCGCGGCGAGGGCGGGGAAGGATCCGTCGAACCCGCCGTCGTGTACGTACACCGCCGCCGCCGTCGTCCCGACACCTGAAGGGACTCTGCAGATTACGGTCGGCAACGTCGGAGACAGCAGGGCGTACTGGTTCCCCGAGGAACCGACGGCCCCGCAGCAGCTGACCGTTGACGACTCCCTGTTGCAGGAGCTGATCGCGGCCGGAGCGTCGGCCGAATCGGAGGCCGTGCAGCGCGGCGCGCACACCTTGACCCGTTGGCTTGGTGCCGACGCCGACGCGAAGCCGTGGTCGGACTCGAGCGTGCTCACGGTCACCACCGCAGGCCCCGGGTGGCTGCTGTTGTGCTCGGACGGACTCTGGAACTACCTGCCCGAACCGGCCGACATTGCACGGTTCTGCACCGGCGCCGAACCGGCCCAGGCGTCACGTGCGCTGGTCGATCATGCGTTGCAGTGCGGCGGCCATGACAACATCACCGTCGTAGTGTTCCCGATCGGAGGGGCTCATGAGTTCGCCTGAGGTATCCGGCATCTCCGTTGATGTCGACCACAACCCCTATCTCGCCGAGGGGACCGGGACGGTCGACGCGATCGTCAGCATCACTGCGGGGGACGTCGTGGCCCCTGCGGTGGCCACGACGCAGGATCGGCTCGAGGCCATCATCATCGACTGCTCGACCTCGATGCAGTCACCCATCGGGAAGTTCGATGCGGCCAAACAGGCGACCGCTGCCGCCATCGACGAACTCGTCGACGGCACGTACTTCACGATCATCGCGGGCACCGAGAAGGCCAGCCCCATCTACCCCGGCGACGGCTGGCCCGTTCCGGCGAGCGCGGCGACCAGGGCGCAGGCGAAGCGTGCCGTGGACGGTCTGCGGCCCGGCGGTGGGACGGCGATGGGCACGTGGCTTGCCGCCGTCCGCGGCATCGTGGTCGGCCACCCCGGGATGCTGACCCACGCCATCCTGCTCACCGACGGCAAGGACGAGCACGAGACACCCGAACAAATGCGCAAGGAGATCGCGTTCAGCGAGGGCCAATTCACCTGCGACTGTAGGGGAGTGGGAACCAAGTGGCACGTCGAGGAGCTGCGTGCCATCTCGTCCGCCCTGCTCGGCACCGTGGACATCGTCGCCGACCCCGCCGACCTGGCCGACGACTTCGCCGACATGATGCGCACGTCGATGGGCAAGTCGATACCCGACCTGACCCTGCGCCTGTGGACACCTGCAGGCGCCCGCATCGCGTTCGTCAAACAGGTCGCGCCGACCGTCGAAGACCTGACGCACCGCCGAGTCGAGGCGGGCAACCAGCGCGGTGACTATCCGCTGGGCTCTTGGGGCGCCGAGGACCGGGACTACCACATCCAGGTCGAGGTCGAGCCTGCCGCGGCCGGGCGCGAGAAGCTGGCCGCGCGGGTGAGTGTCGTTGCGGGGGAGGAGGTCGTGGGCGAGGGCTTGGTGAACGCGGTGTGGACCGCAGACACCGAGAAATCGGCTCAGATCAGCCGGCGGGTGGCGCACTACACCGGCCAGGCGGAGCTCGCGGCAGCCGTCCAGGAGGGCTTGAGCGCACGCAAGAGCGGTGACGTCCCGACGGCAACGGCCAAACTGCAGCGTGCGATGGAGCTCGCCGTGGATTCGGGCAACGACGGAACGGCCAAGCTGCTGCGAGGGGTCATCGAGGTCGACGAGCGAACCGGCACGGCCCGGCTGCGACGCGAGGTCGCCGCGGCCGACGAGATGGCCCTCGATGCGCGATCGACCAGGACCGCCCGGGTACGGAAGGAGGACTGATGCCGACCTGCATCGAAGGCCACGCCTCGGTTGCCGAGGATTACTGCGACGTGTGCGGATCCCCGATGGGAACATCGGCCGCACCGTCCACTCCGGCGCCCGAGGCCGGGGTGAAGGAATGCCCCGTGTGCGAAGCGCCGGTCAGCGGCAGGTTCTGTGAGGCGTGCGGGCACGACTCGGCTCTTCCCGAACCGGTGCGGCGCGATCCGGTGTCGCCGTCGCAGCCGGCCGGCGCCGTGTGGACCGTCGTCGTCGCTGCCGACCGGGAGTTCTACGAACGCGTCCTCGCCCGCGAGGGCCCCGATACGGTCGACTTCCCTGCCTACTTCCCGGAACGTCGAATCACCTTGCAGAGCAACACCGCAATGATCGGAAGGGGCAATCGCGACCAGGGAGTGCAGCCCGAGATCGACCTCGGCATCCACCCCGCCGACCGCGGCGTCTCCTCACAACACGCGGTGCTGCGGATCCACGATTCGGGGCTCACCATCACCGACATCGGATCGACCAACGGCACGACGATCAACGGCAGCGATGACCGCCTTGGCAACGGCGAGGAGATCCCACTCGCCGACGGCGATCGCATCCACGTCGGGGCGTGGACCACGATCACGGTCGTGCACGGCCGGTAGGGATGCGTTTGTCGTGGCCGTTGACCGGCCGTTCGGAGGAGATGGGTGCCATCGAGGCCGCCATTTTGGATCCGGACGTTGCCGGGATCGTGGTGGGTGGGGCGGCAGGGGTCGGAAAGAGCCGGATCGCGCGTGAGGCGTTGGCCGCTGCGGTATCGCGGGGATGCATGGGTCGATGGGCGGTCGGTACATCCTCGGCGCGGACGCTTCCGCTCGGCGCCTTCACGGCCTGGGCGCAGTCGGGTGTCAGCGACACCGTTCAGTTGGTGCGCGGGGTGATCGAGTCGCTGACTGCCGCACCCGCAGACACCGCGGTGGTCGTCGGTGTCGATGACGTGCATCTGCTCGATGACCTGTCGACGTTCGTCGTGGAACAGATCGTGCAGCGCGGCGCGGCGAAGCTGGTGCTCACCGTGCGTGACGGTGAACCGGTTCCCGCAGCGGTGCAGGAGATCTGGCGGGGCAGCCAGTTCGACCGGCTCGATCTGCAACCACTGTCGCTCGACGAAGGCGCCACGCTGTTGTCGGCCACCCTTGGCGGATCGGTGGATCCGGATGCCGCTGCGCGGCTGTGGACGCTGACTCGCGGCAACGCCTTGTATCTGCGCAACATCGTCGAGCAGGAGGTCGCCGACGGTCGGCTCGCAATGGTGGACGGATACCGGGGCGAGCGAAGCGAGGGGAAATGGTATTGGCGGTGGATCGGTGATCCGATCGTGGCGCCCGGCCTCGTCGAGCTGATTGAATCCCGCATCGGGGACTTGCCTGCGCCGGTTGCCGATGTGATCGATGCGCTGGCCGTTGGTGAGCCGATCGGGTTGGCGGCCCTGACGCGGATCACCGATCCGGCGTCGGTCGAGGAGGCGGACGCGCGTGGCCTGGTCATGCTGGAGCCCGTCGTTGGCGGCGTGGAGGTGCGCGTCGCGCATCCCCTTTACGGTGAGGTGCGCAGGAAACGTGCGGCACCTACTCGGCTACGACGACTGCGAGGACTGGTCGCCACCGAACTCGCCGCATCCGATGACTGCGACGACCTCCGGGTCGTCGTGCGCCGCGCCGCATTGAGTCTCGACTCCGACCTCGTGCCCGACGCCGATCTGCTCGTCAGGGCAGCCCACGGCGCGGTGTGGCTGGCGGATATGCCGCTCGCAGATCGCCTGGCACAAGCGGCGATCGGCGCCGGAGCGGGAGCTGAAGCCAACTTCGTTCGTGCGCACGCACTCTCGTGGCTCAGCCGCGGCGAGGAGGCCGAGACTTTGCTCGCCGCGATTCCCGCGAGCGAGTTGACCGACGGCGACCGCGCCAGATTTGCGTTCCTGCGGGCCAGCAACATGCTCTGGGTGCTTGCCGACCCCGCGCGGGCGAAGGAGCTCATCGACGACGCGTCGCGCACCACGTCGCCGCAGGCTCGCAACTACATCGACGCCTTCCTCACGGTGTACTGGTTTGCGGTGGATCAACCGGGTCTGGCCAAGCAGGCGTCGGAACACCTTGCGCTGGACGACCTGCCCGCCGTCGTGGACGCCGAGATCGCCTGGGCGCTCGCTGCCGTGGCCGCCGACGCGGGGTGCACCACCGAAGCGGTGGCAGTCGCCGACGCCGGATATGCCGTTGCAACACGCTCTTTCGACGCTCCGCAGATGCGGTTCAACATCGCCGATGCGCACGTCACCGCCTTGTTGCTGTCCGGCCGGGTTGTCGAGGCCGTCGAGGTGGCCGAGCGGGTGCACGAGCAGGCAGCCGATCTCCCTGGGGCGGCACACTTGCTCGGCGCCGCGGTCGCGGGTAGGGCCGCACTTGGTGCGGGCCAGCTGGACTCTGCGTGTTCGATGCTCGAGCAGGCAGCAGTGGCCCTGTCCGCTTCGGGTCACGCCATCGGCTGGGGTTACCGGTATCACTTCCCACGGTCGACCGCCCTCGCCATCCGCGGCTCAACGGACGAGGCGGCCACTGCGCTTTCCGCTCTCGACGAGCTGCGACGTCCGTTCCGATCGTTGGACTACGAGCGGAGCGTGGCCCGCGCGTGGCTCGCCGCCGGCCAGGGCGCCGTCAGCGAGGGGATCACCATCTTGCTGTCGGCAGCCGAAAGGGCAGGTGCCAGCGGGCAATTCGCGGCCGAAGTGAACTGCCTGCAGATCGCCACCCAGTTCGGGGACCGTTCGGGTTCCACCAGGTTGCGCGAGCTCGCGGCGATCGTGGAGGGGCCACGCGTCGGACTTGCCGCCCGGTTCGCCGAGGCCCTGCGCGACGACGACGCCATGGAATTGGCGGCCGTGTCAGAGGAATTCGAGCGCATGGGCGACCTCGTCGCGGCCGTGGATGCGGCCGCACACGCGGCCACCGGGTATCGCCGCCAGAACCTTCGAGGATCGGCGTTGGCATGCTCGACGCGCGCGGATGGGCTCGCTCGACAATGCGGCGGGGCGAGCACGCCGGCACTCGGCCAGGCCACCGAGGAGTTACCGCTGACCGGCCGGGAACGCGAGATCGCGATGTTGATCGCCGCCGGCTTGTCGAGCCCCGCGATCGCCGAGCGACTGTCGCTCTCGGTACGCACTGTCGAGAGCCACATCCACCGGGCGATGAAGAAGACCGGAACCACCAGCCGCGACGAACTCGCCAACTTGGTACGTCGCCGCTGACACGCGGCGCTCCGCGACTAAGTAGTGCCCCGGCGAAACTGGCCGAGATTGCAGTAACGCGCTACTGATCTCGTTGCACCGGACGCGAGCGACGATTCCATTGCGGAGCTACTGCAAGACAACTGAATCCGCATAGGAATACGAGAAAGGCAGAACCATGAAGAAACTCATCGCTTCGCTCGCTGCCGGCATGCTCACTGCTGCAGCCCTCGGATTGACCGCGGCAGCCAACGCCGCCCCGGCCGGCCCATCGTCGGCCGATGCCACGATCGACCACCTCCGTGCGCAGGGCTTGGAGGTCGTCGTGAATCGCACCGGCACCGCCGCACTGGCGCAGTGCAGCATCAACGCAATTCGCCCAGGTCAGACGTTCTCGCGCGCCGACACCGGATCCGGGGAGCCCGGCTCGTGGGACGACATAGTCACCACGGTGACAAGCAACACCGTCTACGTCGACATCACCTGCTGACGGCCGATCGGGACACGCAGGCTGCCGGGTCCGCTCATCGCGGTGAACCCGCACCTGCGTTGCCCGACCAGCGTTTAATTCACAGAGTGCCATGACGTTCGAAAAGGGGGGACTGTGGCCGATCCCAGCGAACGCTCGTCTCGCACGACACGCATCACGAGAGACTCGTCTCGCCAGTACCAGGAGTTACGCGACGCCCGCCATCAGTGGGCGGCGAGCCGCGAGATCCTCGCTGCGCTTGGCCGCGCGGCCGACAATCCAGGGGAAGTACTCGACACCGTGCTCGAGTACGCCGCGCGCCTGTGCGGAGCGCAGGCCGTCCAGCTGTTCCTTCTCGACGGCGACGTGTTCCGCGTCGAGCGAGTCTCGGCCAACACCCCGGAGGCCTATCGCACCTATTTGGTGGACCATCCGATTGCGAGGAGCCGTTCGTCGACTGTCGGGCGGGCGGCCGAGGACATGTGTACCAATCAGATTGCCGACGTGCTCAGCGACGCGGAGTACGGACGCCACGACCTCCAGAAACTCACCGGATTTCGCACCCTTCTGTCCACGCCGATGATCCTGCAGGACGAGGTAGTGGGGGTGCTCTCCATGTGGCGGACCGACGTCAAGCCCTTCGACGTCCGTGAACGCGAGCTTCTCGAGGAATTCGCCGCTCAGGGTGCGATCGCGCTGCGACTCGAGTCCAGGGGGGCCGAGCTGGCCAGCAAGGTTGCGCAGCTGGAGGC
>JAOPVF010000304.1 GCA_025963195.1 Mycobacterium sp.
GGGGGCCGACATTCGACAGGTGACGAAGACCATTCGAGGGAGTCAAGAAACTATGGCCATCTCCGTTCAGATGCCCGCACTCGGCGAGAGCGTCACGGAAGGGACCGTCACTCGTTGGCTGAAGCAGGAAGGCGACACCGTCGAAGTCGACGAGCCCCTGCTGGAAGTCTCAACCGACAAGGTCGACACCGAGATCCCATCCCCCGCGGCGGGTGTCTTGACGAAGATCGTCGCCCACGAGGACGACACGGTCGAGATCGGCGGCGAGCTGGCGCAGATCGGTGAAGCGGGCGAAGGCGGCGGCGACGCTTCGGCGGCGGAGAAGGAACCCGAGCCGGAACCGGAACCCGAGCCCGAACCGCAACCCGAGCCCGAGGAGGAACCCGAGCCCGAGCCCGAAGCTCAGCAGGAGCCCGAGGAGGAGCCCGAGAGCGCACCGGCGCCCGCGGCCGACGGCGGCGGCGGTGACGCGACATCCGTGGTGATGCCCGAATTGGGCGAGTCGGTCACCGAGGGCACCGTCACGCGCTGGCTCAAGAAGGTCGGCGACAGCGTCGAGGTCGACGAGCCGCTGGTCGAGGTGTCCACGGACAAGGTCGACACCGAGATCCCGTCCCCGGTGGCAGGCACGTTGGTGTCGATCACCGCGGAGGAGGACGACACCGTCGCCGTCGGCGGCGAACTCGCCAAGATCGGTGCCGCCGGATCGGCTCCTGCCGCCAAGCCCGAACCCAAACCGGAGCCCAAGCCAGAGCCCAAGCCAGAGCCCAAACCGGAGCCGAAGCCGGAACCCAAGGCCGAGCCGAAGCCCGAGCCCAAACCGGAACCCAAGCCAGAGCCGAAGGCCGAACCCAAGCCAGAGCCCGCCGCTCCCGCCGCTGCGTCCGGTTCATCGGACTCCGACGCCAACCCCTACGTCACGCCGCTGGTGCGGAAGTTGGCGACCGAGAACGGCATCGACCTGGCCGCGGTGAAGGGCACCGGCGTCGGTGGCCGCATCCGCAAGCAGGACGTGCTCGCCGCGGCCGAGGCCAAGAAGGCACCCGCACCGGCGGCACCCACACCCGCAGCGGCTGCGCCGAAGGCACCTGCCGCAGCCACCCCGGCACCCGCGCTTGCGCACCTGCGCGGCACCACGCAGAAGGCCAACCGGATCCGGCAGATCACGGCGAAGAAGACCCGGGAGTCGCTGCAGACCACCGCGCAGCTGACGCAGACGCACGAGGTCGACCTGACCAAGATCGTGTCGCTACGGGCAAGGGCCAAGGCGAGTTTCGCCGAACGCGAAGGCGTCAACCTGACGTTCCTTCCGTTCTTCGCCATCGCGGTGATCGACGCGCTCAAGGCGCACCCGAACGTCAACGCCAGCTACAACGAGGACACCAAGGAGATCACCTACTACGACGCCGAGCACCTCGGCTTCGCGGTCGACACGGACCAGGGTCTGCTCTCCCCCGTCGTGCACAACGCGGGTGATCTCTCGATCGGCGGCCTCGCCAAGGCGATCGCCGACATCGCGGCACGTGCCCGCTCGGGCAACCTCAAGCCGGACGACCTGTCGGGTGGCACCTTCACGATCACCAACATCGGCAGCCAGGGCGCGCTGTTCGACACCCCGATCCTGGTTCCGCCGCAGGCGGCGATGCTGGGCACCGGTGCGATCGTCAAACGCCCCCGCGTGGTCGTCGACGACAACGGCAACGAATCGATCGGCGTCCGGTCGGTGTGCTATCTGCCACTGACCTACGACCACAGGCTGATCGACGGCGCCGACGCTGGACGCTTCCTGACCACCATCAAGCGTCGACTGGAAGAGGCAGCGTTCGAGGCCGACCTGGGGCTCTGAGCCGGTGGCCGACGAAACCGCAGTAGCGATCGCCGGCTCCTCCGGACTGATCGGGTCGGCGCTGACGTCCGCCCTTCGCGCGGCCGATCACCGCGTGTTGCGGATCGTCCGGCGGGCACCGTCGAGCGCCGACGAGGTGTTCTGGAATCCGGACACCGGCGAGTTCGACTCCGACGCACTGCGCGGGGTCGACGTCGTGGTGAACCTCTGCGGGGTCGGCGTCGGCGAGAAGCGCTGGTCCGGTGCCTTCAAACAGAGCCTGCGCGACAGCCGGATCGGCCCGACCGAGGTGCTGTCGCACGCCGTCGTCGCGGCCGGTGTGCCCGCACTCGTCAACGCCAGCGCGGTCGGTTTCTACGGCGACACCCGGGGGCGCATCGTCGACGAGACATCGCCTGCGGGAAGCGGCTTCCTAGCCGGATTGTGCGAGGACTGGGAGGCGGCGACGGAGGCCGCGCAGCACGCAGGCACCCGGGTGGTGCTGCTGCGCACCGGCCTGGTGCTTTCACCCGCGGGCGGAATGCTGAGCCGCATCAAGCCGCTGTTCTCGCTGGGATTGGGCGCCCGCCTCGGCAACGGCAAGCAGTACATGCCGTGGATCAGCCTCGAGGACGAGGTGCGGGCGGTGCTGTTCGCCATCGGCCACGACGACGTCACCGGTCCGGTGAATCTGACTGGACCAGCGCCGGTGACCAACGCCGAGTTCACCGCAGCGCTCGGAAGGGCGGTGAACCGTCCAACGGCTCTGTCGGCGCCAGGGTTCGTGTTGCGCGCTGCACTTGGCGAATTCGCAGACGAAGGTCTGCTCGGCGGGCAGCGGGCGATCCCCGGGGCGCTCGAGCGGGCTGGGTTCGAGTTCCACCACAACACCATCCGCGAGGCGTTGGCCTACGTCACTGCCCCCAAGGACACGTAACCCCAGGCCGAGTACCGTCGAATCCGTGGCGGCATCATCGGTTCGGTCAGCACTCACCCCAATTGACGTGCGCCGGTTGGGCACCATCGACTACTCCAGCGCCTGGGAATTGCAGCGCGAGGTGGCCGATGCGCGCGTCGCAGGCGGTCCTGACACCCTTCTGCTGCTCGAGCACCCGTCGGTGTACACCGCGGGAAAGCGCACCGAGCCCCATGAGCGGCCGGTCGACGGCGTCCCCGTTATCGACACCGACCGAGGCGGCAAGATCACCTGGCACGGCCCCGGTCAGCTGGTCGGGTATCCGATCATCGGGCTGGCCGAGCCGTTGGACGTGGTGAAGTTCGTTCGCCGCCTTGAGGATTCGCTGATCGCGGTGTGCGCATCGCTTGGGTTGCCGACCGGCAGGGTCGAGGGCAGGTCAGGGGTGTGGGTACCCGGCCAGGACGGCCGTCCGGCCCGCAAGGTCGGCGCGATCGGCATCCGGGTGGCCCGCGCGACGACACTGCACGGCTTCTCGCTGAACTGCGACTGCGACCTCGGCGCGTTCTCGACGATCGTGCCGTGCGGGATCTCCGATGCCGGGGTGACGTCTCTGAGCGCCGAACTCGGCCGCCCGATCGGGGTGAGTGATGTCACCGACGCGGTCGCCGACGCCGTCGGCGCCGCTTTGGACGGCCGACTGGAAGTAGCATTGACCCCGTGAGTGTCGAGCCAGGAAGCCGCAAGCTGTTGCGCCTCGAAGTCCGCAACGCCGAGGTACCCATCGAACGCAAGCCGCCGTGGATCAAGACCACGCTGAAGACGGGCCCGGAGTACAAGGAGCTCAAGGCCCTGGTGCGCCGTGAAGGCCTGCACACGGTCTGCGAAGAGGCCGGCTGCCCCAACATCTACGAGTGCTGGGAGGACCGCGAGGCCACCTTCCTCATCGGCGGTGAACAGTGCACCCGGCGGTGTGACTTCTGCCAGATCGACACCGGCAAGCCGAGCGAGCTGGACCGCGACGAGCCCCGGCGGGTCGCGGAGAGCGTGCAGGCGATGGGGCTGCGGTACTCGACCGTCACGGGCGTGGCCCGCGACGACCTGCCCGACGGCGGCGCATGGCTCTACGCCGAGACCGTGCGGCAGATCAAGGCACTCAACCCGAACACCGGCGTCGAGTTGCTCATCCCGGACTTCAACGCCATCCCCGAACAGCTCGAGACAGTCTTCGAGACGCGCCCGGAAGTGTTGGCGCACAACGTCGAGACGGTGCCGCGGATCTTCAAGCGGATCCGCCCGGCGTTCCGCTACCAGCGCAGCCTCGACGTGATCACCATGGCGCGCGACTACGGCTTGGTGACCAAGAGCAACCTGATCCTCGGCATGGGCGAGACGCCCGACGAGGTGAACGTCGCGCTGACGGATCTGTACGAGGCCGGCTGCGACATCATCACCATCACGCAGTACCTGCGGCCAACGGTGCGCCACCATCCGGTGGAGCGGTGGGTCAGGCCGGAGGAATTCGTCGAGCACGCGAAGTTCGCCGAGGGGCTCGGCTTCGCAGGCGTCCTCGCGGGACCGTTGGTGCGGTCGTCCTACCGGGCGGGTCGGTTGTACGCAGAAGCAGCACGTCTGCGGATGAAGAACAGCCCACCCGTATCCTGACCTAATGGCGAAATCCAGCAAGCCCGCCGCTAACAAGGCCGCCAAGGCCGAGGCGAAGGCCGAGCGCAAGGCGGCATCCAAGCAGCGCCGCAGCCAGTTGTGGCAGGCGTTCCAGATGCAGCGCAAGGAAGACAAGCGGCTCCTTCCGTACATGATCGGCGCGTTCGTGCTGATCGTCGCGGCCGCCGTGGTGGCAGCAGTGTTCAGCGGCAGCACGTTCACATTCGTGACGCTGATCCCGCTCGGCGTGCTGCTCGGTGCATTGGTGGCGTTCATCATCTTCGGCAGACGTGCGCAGAAGTCCGTGTACAGCAAGGCCGAGGGCCAGACCGGCGCCGCGGCCTGGGCACTGGACAACATGCGTGGCAAGTGGCGGGTCACCCCAGGCGTTGCCGCCACAGGACACTTCGACGCCGTGCACCGCGTGATCGGCAAGCCGGGTGTGATCTTCGTCGGCGAGGGTTCCGCGGCGCGGGTCAAACCGCTGCTGGCGCAGGAGAAGAAGCGCACCGCGCGCCTGATCGGCGATACCCCGATCTACGACATCGTCGTCGGCAACGGCGAGGGCGAGGTGCCGCTGTCCAAGCTGGAGCGCCACCTGACCAAGCTGCCAGCCAACATCACCGTCAAGCAGATGGACGCGCTCGAATCCAAGCTGGTCGCGCTCGGCTCGCGGATGGGACCCGCCGCCATGCCGAAGGGGCCGCTGCCGTCGAACGCCAAGATGCGCGGCGTGCAGCGGACCGTGCGCAGGAAGTAGCCGCTAGCGGCCGATGAGCGCTTGCGCGAAGAGCATTCAACGGCGTACGACGGCGGTGTTCGTCGCCCGGTCCTGCAGCCCTCGCAGGTCCGAATCGGTGACCACGGCCGGTATCACCAATGCGATCAGCAGGCCCCGTACGACGGCACGACCGATGCCTACGTGCTGACGATCGTCCACGGGGACGACCAGAAGCCCGCACGCCAGCTGACCAGGCGTGAAGCCGAACAGCCGCACCGAGATCGCGCCGAGCACGAACCAGACGATCAGCACCGCCGTCGACAGCGTCGCCATCGACAC
>JAOPVF010000476.1 GCA_025963195.1 Mycobacterium sp.
ACCAGGCCCTTGGCGATGGTCGCCGCAACGGCGGTGGAGAGGAAGGCGCCGACGAGGTTCAGCGACGCCGATAGCGTCACTGCCGTCTTGGGCCCGAGCGCACCGCTGGCAATCGAGGTCGCCATGGCGTTGCCGGTGTCGTGAAAGCCGTTCGTGAAGTCGAATGCGAGCGCAGTTACGACCACGATGATCAGGAGAAAGAGCTGAAGGTCCACGGCTCGAATTGTGGTTGTTGCTTAGCCCCGCTGTAAAACCAATCCGCAAAGAATTCGCAGGTCAACGCCGATTAGTCGCGGGATGTTCGTTTCCCGTTAACCTCTTTGGTCGCGGCGCAGCGGATGCGTCTCCGGAACCTGTACGAAGATCAGCGTGACGCCGTCCGGATCGGTCACGTGCAATTCGTGCAAACCCCACGGTTCGCGCTTGGCTTCACGGGCGATCGGCACGCCTCGGGACTCGAGCTCCGCCTGGGTGTCGTACACATCGCGGACCTGAAGCCACAGGGCGCCGGTGAAGTTGCCAGGCTCGGTCTGCCCTCCATGCCCGGCCAGCTCGATCAGCGACTGCCCCGCATAGAAGACCGTCCCGACGCCGTACTCGCGGGCAATGGCCAGGCCGATGGCGTCGCGGTAGAAGGTCAGCGACGTCTGGTAGTCGGCCGGCCGGAACAGCACCCGGCTGGCCAGGATCTCCATGCCCTCGGTTCTAACACGAAGTCGGGTCCGGACGGCCCCAACGCTCCGGGCGCTACCTGCCGGATTCGGCTGCGACGCGGTAACCGCGCACCGCGATCGGACCGAACACCGCGACGAGACCAACCACCCACGCCGCCGACTGCAACGCCGGCCAGAGCGTGGGCCCGCACGACGGGCTGCAACCAGCCGGGGAACACGCCGATGGGCACCATGCCCGAGTTGAAGAACAGTAGAAGGAAGCAGACGGTCGACAGCCCGGTGATGATGTTCTTGCCTGCCGCCTGCACGCCGAAGGCGACGATCACCGCCGAGAATCCGACCACCATCAGCACCGGCATCAGTACGAATCCGATTGCGGCAAGCCAACCTTCGTTGAACCGCAGGCCCATGGCGATGCCGACCGCGGTGATCGCGATCGACCCGACCAGTGCACGGCCCGCCTCGGCGAGCAACCGGCCGGTCAGCGCGCTGGCGCGGTGCACGGGCAGCACCCACAGTCGGCTCAGCAAGCCCGACGCGCGCTCGTCGGGGATGTAGCTAGTCGACCGGCTGAACCCTCTGGCGCTTCATTACGGCGTCGACGGCGGCAGGCGCGAAGCTGTTGATGGCGTGCGCGGTGACGGCCATGCGCGGGGCGATTCGCACCGGCCTGGTGCGCGCCGCGGTGAGCATCCAGTCGGCGGCCTCGTCGGCGGTCAGCCCGGGCAGCCCGTCGTAGGCCCTGGTCGGCGCGATCATCGGGGTCTTCACCAGCGGGTAGAACAATGTCGTCGAATGCACGCCGTCCCTGCTCCACTCGGTTTCGATGACGCGGCTCACCGCCGTCAGCGCCGCCTTCGACGCGTTGTACACCGCGAACAGCGGCGACGATTCGTTCAGCACGCCCCACGTCGAGACGTTGATGATGTGCCCGTCGCCCCGCTCGCGCATGCCGGGTGCGAAGCCGCGGATGAGGCGCAGCGGCGAGTAGTAGTTGAGCGTCATCGTGCGCTCGACGTCATGCCAGCGATCGAGGGACTCGGCGAGCGGCCTGCGGATGGACCTGCCCGCGTTGTTGATCAGGATGTCGATCCCGCCGAGGTCCTCTTCGAGGGTGGCGACCAGGTCGTCGATGGCGTCGAGATCGGAGAGGTCGCACGCCAGCGCTCTGGCATCGCCGCCCGCGGCGGAGATACGGGCGACAACGGCGTCGAGCAGCTCCTGGCGCCGTGCGACCACGACGACTTTGGCGCCCGCCCGGGCCAGCTTCTCCGCTCCTGCTTCGCCGATGCCGGACGACGCACCGGTGATCAGGATCCGCTTGCCCTTGAGATCGACGAGGTCGCGGTTGGGCCGAAGGTTCATCAGCCGTTCGGACACCGGGGGTCGCATGCTGGCCAGCAGCACGCCATCGGCGAGGCGGCGGAGGGGACTCTTAGTCACGGGGCATGAGTTTAGGTTGCCTATTCTTCGGCCCGCGGCGACGGGCGCAGGACACAGCGGGCGTAGCCGATCCAGCAGACGATCGACGCGATCAGCCCGACGGCGATGACGAGCTGGGGTGCGGCCGCGACGTCGACGGCCACCGCGCTGCCGCCCGGTGCGTTGCGGTCCACGAGCGGCATGAGCATCAACGGGAGGAGTCCCGCCGCGAAGGTGGCCATGGCACCGACGACAGCGACGCCGAACGCGCCGCGCAGCGCGCCGTAGACCATGACGCCTGCGGTGAGGTACACCAGGACGGCCAACGGCAGTGGCCTCAGGCTGGCGTTGACGTCACCGGTCGTGGTCCAGGCGCCCCAGCCCGCCATCTGGGCCGATCCGCCGTCGTTGTATGCGGTGAACCACGGAAACAACGTGACCGCGACGAGCAGCGCGCCGAGGCCGGCGATCGTCCACTTGGTGATCGCGGCTTCGAGTCCGGTGGCGATCGCGGTCCCCGGGGTCACGGCCGCGCGATGTTATCGAGTGACACGATCCCTAACATACCTGCCGGGGCGGATTCGACCCAGGTGGACGGCTACGCCTTGAGTAGCTGTTCGCTCAGCTCCCAGAG
>JAOPVF010000323.1 GCA_025963195.1 Mycobacterium sp.
TGGGGCGTTGGCGTCAGTCTCTCGCCACTTTCAACTGAAACGGACAGCCCAGGTACCCTCGGTCCCAACCCACCGGTTGATTCAAGGCTGGCCCCAAAGGAGTAGGCATGCCCATCGCGATCACTTCCGAGCACAACGACCTTGCCGATTCGGTCCGGTCCCTCGTGGCGCGGGTGGCGCCGTCAGAGGTTCTGCACGAAGCGCTCGAGACACCCATCCCCAACCCGCCGACCTACTGGAAGGCCGCAGCGGAACAGGGCCTGCAAGGCCTGCACCTCTCGGAATCGGTTGGCGGACAGGGCTTCGGCATTCTCGAGCTGGCGATCGTGCTCGCCGAGTTCGGCTACGGCGCGGTGCCGGGCCCGTTCGTGCCATCGGCAATCGCCAGCGCGCTCATCTCCGCGAGCGACCCGGAGGACAAGCGGCTGGAAGCCCTGGCATCCGGTGACGCCATCGCCGCGTACGCCATCGACTCCGGGCTGACCGCAACCCGCCAGGGTGACGGCCTCGTCATCCGCGGTGAGGTCCGCGCGGTCCCCGCTGCGGCCCAGGCGTCCATCCTGGTTCTCCCCGTCGCGATCGACGGCGGCGAGGAGTGGGTGGTCCTCGACGCCGATCAAATGGAGATCGAGCCCGTCGCCAGCGTCGACCCGTTGCGCCCCCTTGCGCACGTGCGCGCGAACGCCGTCGAGGTCGGTGACGACCGCGTGCTGGTCAACCTGAGCCGCACGCGTGCCCGCGCCCTGATGTCGACGCTGCTCTCCGCCGAGTGCATCGGCGTCGCCCGCTGGGCCACCGACACCGCATCCGAGTACGCGAAGATTCGCGAGCAGTTCGGCAGGCCGATCGGTCAGTTCCAGGCCATCAAGCACAAGTGCGCGGGCATGATCGCCGAGACCGAGCGCGCCACGGCCGCCGTGTGGGACGCCGCGCGCGCCATCGACGAGGACCGGTCATACGAGTTCGCCGCCGCCGTCGCCGCCACGCTGGCTCCCGTCGCCGCGCAGCACACCACCCAGGACTGCATCCAGGTGCACGGCGGCATCGGCTTCACCTGGGAGCACGACACCAACGTCTACTACCGGCGCGCCATCGTGCTCGTCGCCTGCTTCGGGCGCGCAGCCGACTACCCACAACAGGTGGTGGACATCGCCACCACGACCGGACTCCGCTCGGTCGACATCGACCTCGACCCCGACACGGAGAAGCTGCGCGACGAGATCCGCGCGGAAGTGGCTGGGCTGAAGGCGATTCCGCGCGAGGAGCGCAACGTGGCGATCGCCGAGGGCGGCTGGGTGCAGCCCCACCTGCCCAAGCCCTGGGGCAGGGCGGCCACGCCGATCGAGCAGATCATCATCGCGCAGGAGTTCGCCACCGGCGCCGTGAAGCGCCCGCCCATGGGCATCGCCGCCTGGATCATCCCGTCGATCGTCGCCTACGGCACCGACGTGCAGCAGCAGCGCTTCCTGCCGCCCACCTTCCGCGGCGAGATGATCTGGTGCCAGCTGTTTTCCGAGCCGGGCGCGGGCTCCGATCTGGCTAGCCTGACCACCAAGGCCACCAAGGTCGACGGCGGCTGGCGGATCACCGGCCAGAAGATCTGGACCACCGGCGCACAGTTCTCGAAGTGGGGCGCGCTACTGGCGCGGACCAACCCCACTGCGCCGAAGCACAACGGCATCACCTACTTCCTGCTCGACATGGAGAGTGAGGGCGTCGAGGTCAAGCCGCTGCGGGAATTGACCGGCAACGCGATGTTCAACACCGTCTTCATCGACGACGTCTTCGTCCCCGACGAGATGGTGCTCGGCGAGGTGGACCGCGGCTGGGAGGTCAGCCGCAACACCTTGACCAACGAACGCGTGTCGATCGGCAGCAGCGAGCCTGCATTCCTGGCCACCCTCGATCAGTTCGTGGCGTTCTTGAAGGATGGCCATTTCGACCAGATCGAGCAGAACCACGCCGGCCGGTTGATCGCCGAGGGTTATGCGGCCAAGGTGCTCAACTTGCGCTCGACGCTGCTGACGCTGGCAGGCGGCGACCCCATGCCCGCGGCCGCGATCTCCAAGCTCCTCGCCATGAAGACCGGTCAGGGCTACGCCGAGTTCGGGGTGTCGACGTTCGGCACCGATGCAGCCATCGGCGACCGCGAGCAGCCGTCGGGCAAGTGGGCCGAGTACCTCTTGGCGGGCCGGGCCACCACGATCTACGGTGGCACGACCGAGGTGCAGCTGAACATCATCGCCGAGCGGCTCCTCGGACTGCCGCGCGATCCGTAAGCGCTGAAGTCTTAGGGCTCGCCTGCGCACTCTGACGGCAACGTCGCCGAGCAGTCGGCACCGGATTCCTCGGTGGCCGCCCGAAGCAATGTGTGCAGAGTTGCCCGCTGGTCGTCGTCGAGTGCCGAGAGCACCCGTCGTTCCACGGTGATGAGGACGTCCTCGATGGCGGCCAGCCGATCGTGGCCTGCCGCGGTCAGTGCCACGGTGTGGCGGCGCCGGTCCAGTGGCGATCGGCGCCGTTCGACCAGCCCCGCAGTCTCGAGCTCGTTGAGCAGGCCGACCACGTTCGTTGGGTCGATCCGCAGGACGTGGGCGAGATCGGCCTGGGGGCGTTCCCCCGACTCGCGCAGCAGCGTCAGCGCGATCACGTGACGCGCGCGCAGGTCGAACCGCTCGATCTCGGACTCCGATTCCGCGCGCAGGCGTCGCGCGAGATGCTCCAGAAGCGGCCCCGAGAGATGCCGACTCGGGGAGACGATCGGGAGCTCGGGCATGGCTCCAGCCTAGGGGAATGAACCAACGATGGATCTGGTATAGATAGTTTGTACGACATCAACTATCTATGAATGACATTCCATGGCGCATCTTCTTCACATCGACACCTCCATCCAAGGAGACCAGTCCACTAGTCGCCGGTTGAGCGCCAGGGCGGCCGACCGTTGGCGCGCCGCCCACCCGGACGGCACCGTCACCTACCGCGACTTCGCCGTCGACCCCATTCCACACCTCGACGCCGCAGGCGGGTTGGCCAGACTCGTCCCGCCCGAGAGCCACACACCCGCCCAGGCCGACTCGTTCGCGCGCAGCATCGAGCTGATCGACGAGATCAAGAGAGCGGACACCGTGCTCCTCGGGCTGCCGCTCTACAACTTCGGGCCACCAAGCACGGTGAAGTCCTGGGTCGATCACCTGGTCGCGCCGGGGTTGACGTTCGACGCGGAGACTCACGAGGGCCTGCTGGGAGACACCGAGTTCATCGTGTTGGCCGCGCGCGGTGGCGGTTACGGACCCGGCACCCGGCGCCACGGATGGGATCACGCGGAGACCTGGCTGCCACACGCGGTGTCGTTGACGGGACTGTCGCCTCGATTCATCACCGCGGAGTTGACGATGGCAGACAGCAACCCCGCGATGGCCGAACTGCGACCGCTGGCCGCCGGCAGCCTGACCTCCGCCGAACGGGACATCGACGACTTGTGGGCGCGCTCGAAAGTGGCGTGACACGCTTGGGTGACATCGCGGTCTAGGAGGGTGTCACGAGCGGCAAGGACGGCATCACGCTGCGTCAGTTGCGGTACTTCACCGTGCTCGGCGAGGAGCTGAACTACCGTCGCGCCGCCGAGCGGCTGTTCATCACCCAGCCCGCGCTGTCCACCGCCATCAAGCAACTCGAGCACCAGCTCGGCGTGCTGCTGTTCACCCGCAGCACCAGAGAAGTCGCACTGACCGACCTCGGCGCCGCATGGCTGCCCAAGGTGCACGACGCACTCCGGGGTGTGGACGCCGCCGTCGACGACCTCGTCTCGGCGTCCCGGCGCGACCGGCGCATCCGACTCGGCTACCTGATCGGTACCGGCGCCGACGTGCTGTTCCGGCTGGTTCGCCACTTCGAGACCGCCTATCCCGAGATCAGTGTGGAGCCAAGGGAATTCGACTTCTCCGACCCTACTGCCGGATTGGCCGACGGCACCACGGAGGTAGCCATCATCCGGCCGCCGGTGGATCTGCCCGAACACCGGATGCTGATCCTGGACGCCGAGGACTGGGTGGCCTGCCTGCCCCGCGATCACCGACTCGCACACCGCGCCGAGTTGTCCATCGCCGAACTGCTTGACGACCCCATCGTGGTGGCGCCGGGCAGCGCCGGGCGATGGCGCGACTACTGGATGGCGATGGATGCACGCGACGGGCGGCCACCGACGATCGCGGCCGTCGCCGCCACCTACGAGGAGGAGACGACGACCATCGCGCGGGGCCTCGGCATCAGCTTCACCAGTCAGGCCAGCGCGCGGTTGTACGACAGGCAGGGCATCGTGTACGTGCCGATCACCGATCGGCCACGCAACTACACCGCCCTGGCGTGGAATCCCGCCGCGGTGAGCCATGATGCGGCTGCGTTGATTCGTCAGGTCCGCGACGAGTGGAGTTTCGGCGAAGGGCAATCGACCGAGCGACCAGCGACGTACTCGTAGCCATTGATAAATCGAAGTTATAAGTAGATCAGAAACTGCAACTTCCGCATGCAGCCCAGGAGGCGTTTCCTCGGAACATTCCACTAGCCGGTCGTCGCACCTTCCGACCCTCCTGACCTGGAGCACCCCATGACCGATACCGCACCACGCGCCACTGCCAAGAAACCGGCCGACGACGAAGATGCCAGGCTCGCCGAGCTCGGCTACACCCAGAAGCTCGACCGCTCGGTCGGCAGGCTCGCATCCTTCGCCATCGGCTTCGCGACGATCAGCGCCACCACCGCGGTGTTCACCGGGTTCGGCGCCGGGTATTTCACCGCAGGCGGACCGTTCGTGTGGACCCTGCTGCTCGCCGCTGCGGTGTTCGTGATCTGGACGCTGATCGCTGCCGACCTGACCGCCAAGCTGCCGCTGGCCGGCTATTCGTACCAGTGGACCAGTCGCCTCGTCGGCTCGACGATGGCGCTGTTCACCGGCGTGCTGGCCCTCGCCGGATGGATTTGCGGCATGACCGGCGTTGGCTACATTCTGTCCGGCTACCTCGGCAGCCTGTTCGGCTGGAACATGAGCCAGACCGCGCAGATCCTCGTCGCCATCGGCGTGATGGCCGTCTGCATGCTGATCAACCTATACGGCGTGCGGTTCGCGACGATGGTCAACAACATCGGCGTGAGCCTCGAGTTCGTCATCACCGTCGGCGCAACGATTCTCGTTGCGATCGTGGCCTTTTCCTCACCGGACAACCACCAATCCGTCTCGGTGCTCTTCACGGGCGGCACGGCTGACGGCAGTACCCCGTACGTCCTGGCCTGGCTGGCCGCGTCGCTCGGCCCCTTCTTCGGGCTCATCGGAGTGGAGGCCAGTGCGGACATCGCCGAGGAGACCGTCAACGCCCGCCACGTGATTCCGCGCACGATGTTCTACGCGTTGACCGCGTCGATCGTCATCGAGTTCGGCATGTACGTCGTCTACGTGCTGGCGATCAAGAATGCAGACGCCGTTCAGGCCGCATCCGCTGCCCCCATCGAGGAGATCATCACCCAGCAGGTCGGCCCGGTCATCAGCAAGATCGTCGTCGCCGTGGCACTCACCAACGTGTTGGCCTGCATCCT
>JAOPVF010000480.1 GCA_025963195.1 Mycobacterium sp.
AAGGCGCCATGCGTGACGCCGGCCTGCCGAACGTCAGCGCGGCACAGTTCGCCTCCGTGGCAGCCACCGCGGCGCCTGCGGGCCTCGCCCTCGGCGGCGGCGATCCGGTACACGGCCTGCAGCGCGCAGTGTCCGACTACCACAGCATCGCCTCGCCGTTCTCCCCGCAGACGACGTTCGCGCCGCAGACCCAGACGGACTTCGCCAGCCACAACGCCACTCAGGTCGCCAGCAACAACGACTTCATGAGCCCGGATCAGAACGCAGGGGCGAACGCCCAGAACGGCGCCTTCAACCTGGGCTTCGGCGACATCACCTTCGGTGACAAGACCACCAACACCGCCACCGACGGCGGCGTGGTGAACACCGGCCACGCCGGCAACATCGACACCACCAGCGTCAACGGCGACGGCAACGTCGTCGGCCACGGCAACAACGCCAATACGGGCGTGATCGAAGGCGGCAGTCACTCGCCGATCATCATCGGCGAGGGCAACCAGACCACGGTGACCGATACGTCGCAGCACTCCGGCGGCGACATCATCGACGGCAACCAGGGCACCATCATCAAGGACAACGACATGTCCGGTGGTCATGGCGGCAGTGCCAGCGCCAGTGGTGGCGGCGGTCTGCTCGGCATCGGCAACGGTGGCAACGAGGCCAACGCCGGTGGCGGTGGCGGCGGTGGATCGATCATCGTCAACGACAACGGGAACCACTCGAACACGACCACAACGGCCGTGGGCGGCAACCAGACCACCGTTGGCCACGACCTGGGCAGCGGCAACACCTCGAACGTCGACTCGTCCACGCACAGCGTCAGCTCGGTGCACGAGGACAACACGTTCGAGCAGGACAATTCGGTGCACACCTCGGTGCAGGACGACCACAGCTTCACCAGCAACGTGGCGTCCGGCAACTCCACCGACATCGCCTCGCACAACGACACCGACGTGGCGTCGCACAACGCCACCGATCTGCACGGTTTCTGATCCACCACCGCGACTGGCGGGGACTCTCTGGGGGTCCCCGCCAGTTCCGCGCCTACCGTTGACTGACATCGAAGACCAAGAGGACCTCGCATGACGCAACCGAACGACCCGCGCAAGGTGAAGGTCATCGTCGAGTTGATCGACCACAGCACCAAGATCGCGGCCACCTACGATCGCGGGGACCTGGTGGAACGCCTCGGCAAGGCCAAGGAGCGCATCTCCGACCCGCAGATCCGGGTCGTCATCGCCGGGCAGCTCAAACAGGGCAAGAGCCAGCTGCTGAACTCGCTGCTGAACGTTCCCGTCGCCCGCGTCGGCGACGACGAGACCACGGCACTGGCCACGGTGGTGTCGTACGGCGAGCAGGCGTCGGCGCGGCTGATCGTCGCGCGGGCCGACGGCGCCGAGCCCGAGGTGATCGAGATCCCGCCGAGCGAGGTGCAGACCGACCTGCGACGCGCCCCCCAGGCCGGCGGCCGCGAGGTGCTGCGGGTCGAGGTCACCGCGCCCAGTCCACTACTGAAGAACGGCCTCGCGTTCGTTGACACCCCAGGGGTCGGCGGTCACGGCCAGCCGCACCTCTCGGCGACCCTGGGCCTGCTGCCCGACGCCGACGCGATGCTGATGATCAGCGACACCAGCCAGGAGTTCACCGAGCCGGAGATGACCTTCATCCGGCAGGCGCTCGAAATCTGCCCGCTGGCAACCATTCTGGCAACCAAGACCGATCTGTACCCGCACTGGCGGGAGATCGTCGCGGCCAACGAGGCGCACCTGCAGCGGGCAGGTGTGACGGTCCCCATCACCCCGGTCTCTTCCATTTTGCGCAGCCATGCGATCCAGATGAACGACAAGGAACTCAACGAGGAGTCGAACTTCCCCGCCATCGTCAAGTTCCTCAGCGAGAAGGTGCTTTCCAGGGAGAACGACCGGGTACGCGACCAGGTGCTCGCCGAAGTGCGTTCGGCCGCCGAACATTTGACCCTCGCGGTCACTAGCGAGCTGTCGGCGATCAACGACCCCGAGGCCCGTGACCGGCTCACCGCCGACCTGGAGCGACGCAAGCAGGAGGCCATGGACGCGCTCGCGCAGACCGCCCTGTGGCAGCAAGTGCTCAACGACGGCATCGCCGACCTGACCGCCGACGTCGACCATGACCTGCGCGGCCGGTTCCGGTCGATCACCCAGCACACCGAGAAGGTCATCGACGGGTGCGACCCCACGCACCACTGGGCCGAGATCGGCGCCGAACTCGAGAACGCGATCGCCACCGCGGTCGGCGACAACTTCGTGTGGGCCTACCAGCGTGCGGAGGCGCTCGCCGAAGAGGTTGCGCACAACTTCGAGGAAGCCGGCATCGACGCCGTCGACATGCCCCAGATCGACGCGAGGGAGATGGGTGCGGGCTTCGGTCAGATGAAGGCCGTCGCGAAACTGGAGGCCAAGCCGATCGGTAAGGGCCACAAGGTGGTTACCGGCATGAGGGGGTCCTACGGTGGCGTGTTGATGTTCGGCATGATCACGTCCTTCGCGGGCCTCGGCATGTTCAACCCGCTGTCGCTTGGTGCGGGTCTGGTGTTGGGCCGCAAGGCCTACAAGGAGGACATGGAGAACCGGATGGCGCGGGTGCGCAACGAGGCCAAGGCCAACATGCGCCGCTTCGTCGACGACGTTTCCTTCGTCGTCAGCAAGGAGTCGCGCGACCGGCTCAAGGGGATTCAGCGCCAGCTCCGCGACCACTACCGTGGCATCGCCAACCAGACCACCCGCTCGCTCAACGAGTCGCTGCAGGCCTCACTCGCCGCGGCGAAACTCGAGGAGAACGAACGTGCCACGCGCGTCAAGGAACTCGAGCGTCAACTCAACATCTTGCGTCAAGTCACCGAGCACGCCGTGAAGCTGTCACCCCAGCCGGAAGCACAGCCGGCGCCCATCGGCAGGTGACCTCGCAGCCGTAGTGCTTAAGCTGGTTACCCGATGAGCACCAGCGATCGAGTGCGCGGCATCCTCGGGGGGACCATCCAGGCCTACCGTGGCGATCCGGCGTACCGCGAGCGTCCCGACGTGCACAACGAGCTGGAGTGGATCGGAAGGCGACTGAACCAGCCCATTCGGATCGCCCTGGCCGGCACGCTGAAGGCCGGCAAGTCGACGCTGGTCAACGCGCTCGTCGGCGAGGACATCGCGCCCACCGACGCCACCGAGGCCACCCGCATCGTCACGTGGTTCCGCAACGGCCCCACCCCCAAGGTGACGGCAAATCACCGCGGCGGACGCCGCTCCAATGTGCCCATCGCCAGGGACCCCGGCGACCGGGCGTTGACGTTCGACTTCGCCAGCCTCGACCCCGAGGACGTCGTCGACCTCGACGTCGAGTGGCCCGCCGCCGAACTGATCGACACCACGATCATCGACACCCCTGGCACCTCGTCGCTGTCCCGCGACGTCTCCGAACGCACCCTGCGGCTCCTGGTCCCCGAGGACGGGGTGCCGCGGGTGGATGCGGTGGTGTTCCTGCTGCGCACGCTGAACGCGGCCGACATCGCGCTGCTCAAGCAGATCGGCACCCTCGTCGGCGGGTCGGCGGGCGCACTCGGCGTCATCGGCGTGGCATCGCGGGCCGACGAGATCGGGGCGGGCCGCATCGACGCCATGCTGTCGGCCAAGGACGTCGCCACCAGGTTCACCGCCGAGATGGACAAGACCGGCATATGCCAGGCCGTGGTCCCGGTGTCGGGCCTGCTTGCGCTGACCGCGCGCACGTTGCGGCAGAGCGAGTTCGTCGCTCTGGAGAAACTGGCAGGCGTGGACGCGGCCGAGCTCACCAAGGCGATGCTCTCGGTCGACCGTTTCGTCCGCGAGGACAGCGCGTTGCCCGTCGACGCGGCCACCCGCACCGCGCTGCTGGACCGGTTCGGCATGTTCGGCATCAGGATCTCGATCGCGGTGCTGCGGGCCGGCATCAGCGACTCGGTGGCGTTGGCCGACGAACTGCTGGAACGCAGCGGCCTGATCGCCCTGCGCGACGTGATCGACCAGCAGTTCGCGCAGCGCTCCGATCTGCTGAAGGCCCACACCGCGCTGTTGTCGCTGCGCCGCTTCGTCGAGGCCAATCCGATCTACGCCACGCCCTACATCCTTGCCGACATCGATCCATTGCTTGCCGACACCCATGCGTTCGAGGAGTTGCGCCTGCTGAGCCAGTTGCGTTCGCGGGCAACGACGTTGAACGACGACGAGATCTCGTCGCTGCGGCGCATCATCGGCGGCTCCGGCACCGACGCGGCAAGCCGGCTCGGCCTGCAGCCCGACTTGCCCTACGACGGACCGCGGGCGGCGTTCTCGGCGGCACAGCGCTGGCGGCGCAGGGCCGACCACCCGCTCAACGATCCGTTCACCACCCGAGCCTGCCGGGCCGCGGTGCGCAGCGCGGAGGCGATGGTGGCCGATTACGCCGCCCGCGGCCGCTGACGCCGGCTAACGATTCGGGGTCGTTCGACGACATACCGGTCATGCGTGATTGCGTGGGGTTGTCGGTCGGTGCGACGAATCTGGTCGCCGCCCGCGCCGACGGCGGGGCAACCGTCCGGCCGGCGGCGGTGACGTGGCTCGGCACCGTCCTGACCGGCTTCGTCGAGCGTTTCGGCGACCCGGTGCCGATCGTCGCCG
>JAOPVF010000380.1 GCA_025963195.1 Mycobacterium sp.
CCGTTGGGCGACAGCCACATCTGCTTGAGGCCGAACTCCTTCACGCGGGCCTCGTCGGGCGTGATGGTGGCGCACTTGACCCCGACGTGGTGCTTCTTGATGGCGTTCGCCGCGTCGATGGTGACCTGATCGTCGGTCTCGTCGCGGTACTCGATGCCCAGGTCGTAGTACTCCAGGTCGACGTCGAGGTGCGGGAGGATCAACGTCTCCTTGATCAGCTTCCAGATGATGCGCGTCATCTCGTCGCCGTCGAGCTCGACGACCGTTCCTTCGACCTTGATCTTGGACATGCGTGCTCGTCCTCCGTTCAGGCTCGAACGGCCTCCAGCGCCTCGTTGAACGTCTTGCTCGGCCGCATCACCGCCGCGGTCTTCTCCGGATCCGGGTAGTAGTAACCACCGATGTCGACGGAATCACCCTGTACCTCGTTGAGTTCGGCCACGATGGCGTCCTCGTTCTCGGCAAGCGACTTGGCCAACGGGGCGAAGTGATCGGCCAGCTCCTTGTCCTCGGTCTGCGCGGCGAGCTCCTGCGCCCAGTACATGGCCAGGTAGAACTGGCTGCCCCGGTTGTCGATCTCACCGGTCTTGCGCGACGGGTTCTTGTTGTTGTCCAACAGCTTTCCCGTCGCGGCATCGAGCGTCTTGGCGAGGAGCTTGGCCCGCGGGTTATCGGTCTTCTTGCCGAGATCCTCAAGGCTGACGGCCAGCGCGAGGAACTCGCCGAGCGAGTCCCAGCGCAGGTGGTTCTCCTCCACCAGCTGGCTGACGTGCTTGGGCGCCGAACCACCGGCACCGGTTTCGTACAACCCGCCACCCGCCATCAGCGGCACGATCGACAGCATCTTGGCGCTGGTGCCCAGCTCCAGGATCGGGAACAGGTCGGTCAGGTAGTCGCGCAGGATGTTTCCCGTCGCGGCGATGGTGTCCTGCCCGCGCATCGCGCGCTCGATGGTGTGCCGCATGGCCCGTTCCTGCGACCGGATCGAGATGTCGAGACCCTCGGTGTCGTGGTCCTTGAGATACGTGTTGACCTTCGTCCGCAGCTCGTTCTCGTGCGGACGCCAGACGTCGAGCCAGAACACCACCGGCATACCGGACTCGCGGGCCCTGGTGACGGCGAGCTTCACCCAGTCGCGGATCGGGGCGTCCTTGACCACGGGCATGCGCCAGATGTCGCCCGCTTCCACGTTCTGCGTCAGCAGCACCTCATCGGTGTCGTTGTCGACGATGTTGGCCACGCCGTCCTCGGGGATCTCGAACGTCTTGTCGTGGCTGCCGTACTCCTCGGCCTTCTGCGCCATCAGGCCGACATTGGGAACGGTGCCCATGGTGGTCGGGTCGAACTGGCCGTGCGTCTTACAGAAGTTGATGATCTCCTGATAGATGCGGGAGAACGTCGACTCGGGGTTGACGGCCTTGGTGTCCTTGAGCTTTCCGTCGGCGCCGTACATCTTGCCGCCTGCGCGGATCATCGCCGGCATGGAGGCGTCGACGATCACGTCGCTTGGTGAGTGGAAGTTGGTGATGCCCTTGGCCGAGTCCACCATCGCCAGCTCCGGCCGGTGCTCGTGACAGGCGTGCAGGTCGCGGATGATCTCCTCGTGCAGCGACTCGGGCAGCGACTCGATCTTGGCGTAGAGGTCGGAGAGCCCGTTGTTGACGTTGACCCCCAACTCGTCGAACAGCTTCTGGTGCTTGGCGAACGCGTCCTTGTAGAAGACCTTGACCGCGTGCCCGAAGACGATGGGGTGACTGACCTTCATCATCGTCGCCTTGACGTGCAGAGAGAACATCACCCCGGTCTTGTACGCGTCCTCCATCTGCTGTTCGTAGAAGTCGCACAGCGCCTTCTTGCTCATGAACATGCTGTCGATGATGTCGCCGTCGTCCAGCTTCACCTCGGGCTTCAAGATGATGGTCTCGCCACGCTTGGTGATCAGCTCCATCCGGACGGTGCGCGCACGGTCCAGCGTCAGCGACTTCTCGCCGTGGTAGAAGTCGCCGTGGGTCATGGTCGCCACGTGGGTGCGCGACGCCTGTGACCACGGGCTCATGCTGTGCGGGTGCTTCTTGGCGTATTCCTTGACCGCCTTGGGTGCGCGACGGTCCGAGTTGCCTTCGCGAAGTACGGGATTCACCGCGCTGCCCAAGCAGGTGCCGTAACGCTCCTTGAGCTTGCGCTCCTCGTCGGTCTTCGGCTCGCCGGGGTAGTCCGGCACGGCGTAGCCCTTGGCTTGCAGTTCCTTGATGGCGGCCAGCAGCTGCGGCACCGACGCACTGATGTTCGGCAGCTTGATGATGTTGGTCTCCGGCAGCTGCGTCAGCTCGCCGAGCTCGGCCAGGTTGTTCGGGACGCGCTGCTCTTCGGTCAGGTAGTCGCCGAACTCCGCAAGGATGCGCGCGGCCACCGAGATGTCACTGGTCTTCACGTCGATGCCTGCTGCGTCGGCAAAGGCACGTATCACAGGCAGGAAGGCGTACGTCGCGAGCAACGGAGCCTCGTCGGTCAGGGTGTAGATGATGGTTGGCTGCTGGGCACTCATGGGCACTCTCCCGGCGTCACGGTGGGTCGGAATCGGTTCGAAATCCGCGTCGACTTCTCATTCGACACGGGGGCCATCGGTATCACGTCGGGTACGACGCTACGCGGTCCGATCACGCTCCGGTTGGGCAGCTTGGGAACCCGCGCTGGCACGCGGACGAGGTGGTGAGATACCCTTTGAATCGGTCATGAGTGCCAGCGTCAAGCCCCGGCTCGCTGGCCGGCAACCCTCCAACCGCGGTGGGGTGCCCCGGGTGATTGACCAGGTTGAGTAGCCGCCAGTCGGCTGCGAGGCAAGCGCGGGCCCGTTGGACGGGCCCCCCGAGAGACAGGGAAACCTGACGTGGAGGCCCATTTTGTGTCGTTGCACGTGACCCCGCTCCGTCGTTCGTCGACGGTGCAAGGGCGCTCTCGGTAACCATTCGATCCAGCAGGAGATACATCGCATGACCAACCCCGAATCCGATCCGACGGCCAACTGGGCCTTCGAGACCAAGCAGGTGCACGCGGGCCAGACTCCGGACATCGCCACCAACGCGCGGGCGCTGCCGATCTACCAGACCACGTCGTACACCTTCAACAGCACCGACCATGCCGCCGCGCTGTTCGGCCTCACCGAGCCCGGCAACATCTACACCCGGATCATGAACCCGACGCAGGACGTCGTCGAGCAGCGCATCGCGGCGCTCGAGGGTGGGGTCGCCGCGCTCTTCCTGGCGTCCGGGCAGGCCGCCGAGACCTTCTCGATTCTCAACCTCGCGGGCGTCGGTGATCACATCGTCTCCAGCCCGCGCTTGTACGGCGGCACCTACAACCTGTTCCACTACTCGTTGCCCAAGCTCGGCATCGAGGTCAGCTTCGTCGATGACCCCGACGACCTCAAGTCGTGGTCCGACGCCGTACGACCAAATACCAAGGCGTTCTTCGGCGAGACGATCTCCAACCCGCAGATCGACGTCCTCGACATCCCCGGCGTAGCGGCCGTGGCCCACGAGAACGGCGTGCCGCTGATCGTCGACAACACCATCGCCACGCCCTACCTGATCCAGCCGATCGCGCTCGGCGCGGACATCGTCGTGCACTCCGCCACCAAGTACCTCGGCGGACACGGTTCGGCGATCGCAGGCGTGATCGTCGACGGCGGCAAGTTCGACTGGAGCAACGGCAAGTTCCCGGGCTTCACCACCCCTGACCCCAGCTACCACGGCGTGGTGTTCGCCGAGCTCGGTCCGCCCGCCTTCGCGCTCAAGGCGCGGGTCCAGTTGCTGCGCGACTACGGCTCGGCCGCCGCGCCGTTCAACGCATTCCTCATCGCGCAGGGATTAGAGACGCTGAGCCTGCGTGTTGAGCGTCATGTGGCCAATGCGCAACGCGTCGCCGAGTACCTGGCCAGTCACGACGACGTCGTGTCGGTCAACTACGCAGGCCTGCCCACCTCACCGTGGTACGAGCTGGGACGGAAGCTGGCGCCCAAGGGCACCGGTGCCGTGCTGGCGTTCGAGCTGGCCGGCGGCATCGAAGCGGGAAAGGCGTTCGTCAACGCGCTCACCCTGCACAGCCACGTCGCCAACATCGGCGACGTGCGTTCGCTGGTGATCCACCCGGCCTCGACGACGCACGCACAGCTGTCCCCCGAGGAGCAGCTGGCCACCGGTGTCACGCCGGGGCTGGTGCGACTCGCCGTCGGCATCGAGGGCATCGACGACATCCTGGCCGACCTCGAGCAGGGCTTCGCCGCGGCCAAGCCCTTCTCCGGGGTGCCGCAGACCGCGGTGTCGGTATGACGACGTTGGAGAGCCCTCCGGAGTTCGCCGCGCAGTTGCCTGCCGACGGCGAGCTGATCGTCGTGAACATCGGGGAGCTGACACTGGAGAACGGCAGCGTCCTCGACGACGTGTCCATCGCCGTGCAGAGGTGGGGTGAGCTGTCGCCGAACCGCGACAACGTCGTCGTGGTGCTGCACGCGCTGACCGGCGATTCGCACATCACCGGGCCGGCAGGACCGGACCACCCGACCCCCGGCTGGTGGGATGGCGTGGCCGGGCCGCGAGCGCCCATTGACACCGACCGGTGGTGCGCGATCTCCACCAACGTGTTGGGCGGCTGCCGCGGTTCGACCGGACCGAGTTCGCCAGCGCCGGACGGAAAGCCTTGGGGCTCAAGGTTTCCTGCGATCACCGTGCGCGATCAGGTGAACGCCGACATCGCCGCGCTTGCCGCGTTGGGCATCACCCAGGTCGCGGCTGTGGTCGGCGGCTCCATGGGTGGCGCACGCGCGCTGGAGTGGACCGTAGCCCGCCCCGACACCGTGCGGGCGGCCCTCGTGCTCGCGGTCGGCGCACGCGCCACCGCAGACCAGATCGGCACGCAGAGCTCGCAGGTGTCGGCGATCAAGTCCGACCCCAACTGGCAGGACGGCGACTACTACGGCACGGGCCGGGAGCCCTCCGTCGGCATGGAGATCGCTCGCCGGTTCGCGCACCTGACGTACCGCGGCGAGGCCGAACTCGACGACCGGTTCGGCAACGACGCGCAGGACGACGAGGACCCGACCAACGGCGGTCGCTACGCGGTACAGAGCTACCTCGAGCATCAGGGCGGCAAGCTGGCGGCGCGGTTCGACCCGGGCACCTACGTCGCGTTGACGGATGCCTTGAGCAGCCACGACGTCGGCCGCGGCCGCGGCGGCGTGGCCGCCGCACTGGGCGGTTGTGGCGTGCCCGTGGTGGTCGGCGGCATCACGTCCGACCGGCTCTACCCACTGCGACTTCAAGAAGAACTGGCCGACCTGCTGCCGGGCTGCACCGGACTGAACGTGGTCGACTCGATCTACGGCCACGACGGGTTCCTGGTCGAGACCGACGCGGTCGGCAAGCTCATCCGGGAGACCTTGGAGTTGGCGTCACGGTGACTTCCGAACAGATCAAACAGCAGCGTTCCCTGTCGTTCGGCCAAGAAGCCGCGGCCTACGAACGCGGCAGGCCGTCGTATCCGCCGGAGGCCATCGACTGGCTGTTGTCGTGCGGTGCCCGCGACGTGCTCGACCTCGGCGCTGGCACCGGCAAGCTGACCATCCGGCTCGTCGAACGCGGGCTGCATGTGGTGGCCGTCGATCCCATCCCCGAGATGCTCGAGCTGCTGAGCGCCTCGCTGCCAGACACCCCTGCACTACTTGGCACGGCAGAGGAGATTCCGTTGCCGGACAACAGCGTCGACTCGGTATTGGTGGCGCAGGCCTGGCATTGGTTCGATCTCGAGCGCGCGGTCAAGGAGGTGGCCAGGGTCCTCCGGCCAGGCGGTCGGCTCGGGCTGGTGTGGAACACCCGCGACGAACGTCTGGGCTGGGTCAAGGATCTCGGCCGCATCGTCGGTCACGAGAACGACCCGTTCAACCACGACGTGACGCTGCCCGAGCAGTTCACGGGTGTCGAACGTCAGCAGTTCGAGTGGACCAGTTACCTGACGCCGCAGGCGCTCATCGACCTGGTCGCGTCGCGTAGCTACTGCATCACCTCACCCAACGAGGTGCGGACCCGCACCCTGGCCGAGGTGCGCGAACTGCTGGCCACCCATCCCGCACTGGTCAACGCAACGGGTCTTGCTCTGCCGTACGTGACGGTGGGCATCCGGGCGACGTTGGCCTAGGTCGTCGCCGGTCCGAACCAGTGCTCGAGCGCCGACCGCAGCCGGGCCTGCTCGCCCTCGTCGACCACACCCCCCGTCGCTTCGCTCGCCCCGCGGGCATCCACCGCCCAGGCCACGTAGCCGTCGGGCCGAATGAGCATGCCCCCGTACGGCTCTCCGGCGATCGTGCCGGTGACCAGATCGACGCGGTCGGCCCAGCCCGAACCCGCCGGTGTGAGCGCGCCGCCGGACAGGTCGAGCAGTACGGGTCGCGCGTCGTGTAGCAGTTCGGCGACGCGACGCCCGTCGTCCAGTTCGAGATCGGGTACCAGCAGGCCGGACAGCGGGTGCTCGTCGCCGACTTCGTAACGCACGTCGGAGCCCGCCAGCATGTGGGCCACGTGTGCCGCGACACCCGGCTGCTCGAGCAGTTCACCGAAGAGCGTTCGCAGTGCACCGACTTCGGGACCAGGAGCCATGAGCGCGGTCTGCGACAACGACTGCATCATGACCCGTTCACCCACCGGCCTGCGTTCGGAATCGTAGGTGTCGAGCAAACCCTCGGGGGCAGACCCCTTCACCGCAGCCGCAAGCTTCCAACCCAGGTTGACGGCGTCCTGCATGCCGAGATTGAGACCGGGCCCGCCCATCGCCGAGTGGACGTGTGCGGCATCACCGAGCAGCAGGACGTTGCCCGCCCGGTATCGATCGGCCTGCCTACTGTTCTGTCCGTCGATCCTGCGCAGCGCATGCGGGCCGGGCCCGCGCGGCGCCTCCACCGGAACGTCTACACCCAGTACGCGTTTGGCGCTCTCCCGAACTTCGTCGAGGGTCACAGGGGTATCGGCCAGGCCCGGCTGACGCCCGAATTCGATGGTCCCGAGCATCGCCCGATCGGCCGAGAACTGGGCGAAGATGAAGCCGCCGTTGTCGAGCCTGGTGTGCCCGAACCGCAACGGGCCGTGCCCGGGAATCGCGTAACCGCCTTCCGCGGTACGCAATTCGTCCGGCATGTGCACGTGTGCGATCCTGGCGACGGTGTCCGACGTGCTTCCCGGGAAGTCGATGCCGACGGACTTGCGGACCACGCTGCGTCCACCGTCGGCGCCGACCAGATACGTGGCGTCGACGTCGTAGGTGCGCTCGGGCGTGCTCACCGCGACGGTGACGCGACCGGACTCCGAGCCGACGCCGGTAAGCTGGTGACCCCAGCGGACGTCGACGCCGAGATCCCGCGCGCGCTTCTCCAGGAGCCGCACCAACCGGGGCTGCTGGATGAGCAGCGCACGCATCGGGTTGTCCGCGATGCCGGCGACGTTGAAGGGCATGGCGGCGAAGAACCATTCATACATCGGCTCCGGCGGTCCCTCGACGCCACCGATGGTCTGGTAGAGGCCGCGCATGTCGAGTTGCCGGATCACCTGCCCGACAAGGCCGTTGGCCTTCGGCTCGTCACTGGGTCCCGGCAGCGTGTCGAGGACGACGGGCCGGACTCCCGCGAGCGCGAGCTCGCAGGCCAGCATCAAGCCGTTCGGTCCTGCGCCGGCGATGACCACGTCGTGATGGTCAGTCATGGTGCTTCCCTCCAGTTCGGCTGGTCGGCACGGGCAGGCCTGCGGCGACGGCGGCGAAGCCCTGCCGGATCAACGTGGTGATGGCGACGGGCGGATCGGCGACGACATAGGCATCCATCGCGGCGTCACCGACCGCGCGCACCGTTGCGGCGACGAGCCGTGGATACATGTCGTGGGTGACGTCGGTTCCTGTCCGTTCGGCAATCGCCTCGACCCACTCGTCGAACAGCCCCTTGGCCAGCGCGTCTCGGATCTCCGTTTTCATCAACAGCTTTCGCGTCTCGGCAAGTCGGGCTCTGCTAGGCACCGAGTTCTCGATGCCGCGCGCTCGACGGAAGTCGTCCTCAAGCGGTTGCACGGCGGCCTCGGTGATCGCCGTCCACAACGGCACCTCGGGCGGGCACCGCCGGAGTATCTCGATGCCGCGTCGAAGGCGCTCGGCCTGGCGGTAGGCCAGGGCCTCGTACTTGTTGGCGAAGTAGTTGTTGAACGTCCGCAGCGACACGTCGGCGCGCGCGGCGATCTCGTCGCGGGTGACGTTCTCCAGCCCGCGCTCGAATGCGAGCTCTAGCGCGGCGTCACTGAGCGCCCGACGAGTGTCGACCTTCTTGCGTTCGCGAAGTCCGGGCATGCATCGACCGTACGCTGATTTTTGCCCACCAGGCAAAATTGCCTAATAGGCAATTACCTGGGAGTCTCCTGCGCGCCGAGTGAGAAGTTAGCTGGTGCCAAGGGGGTCGATGGTCCACGCGATGTAGAGCATGGCGGCGCTGACCGTCCCGGTGGTGGTGAAGTCGATGGCCCTGCTGCGCACGACGAGCAGCCCGGCCCGGTCGTCGGAGAGCGTCAGGCGCATGACCGCCGCGACACCGACGCCGATCGCCAACACCAGTGCTCCGCGGCGCCAGTAGCCTGCGACCACCAGCCCGAATGCGGCAAGCAAGAACAGCCCCACGGTCAGGATCGGCCACTGGCCCGCGATCACTTTGTGGGCGAAATCCCTTGGTGTCACAAGACTTTCGCCTCGTCGGCCTCGACGACGTTCGTCAGCAGGAACGCCCGCGTCAACGGCCCGACGCCACCAGGGTTCGGCGACACGTAGCCCGCGACGTCCCAGACGTCCGGAGCCACGTCGCCGACCAGCTTGCCCGCGTCGTCGCGGCTCACCCCGACGTCCACCACCGCGGCGCCGGGCTTGACCATGTCCGCGGTCACGATGTGGGCAACCCCGGCTCCGGCGATGATGATGTCGGCCTGCCGGGTGAGAGCGGGCAGGTCGCGAGTCCCAGTGTGGCACAACGTCACCGTGGCATTCTCGGAGCGACGGGTGAGCAGAAGGCCCATCGGCCGCCCCACGGTGACACCGCGGCCGATCACCACGACGTGCGCGCCGGCGATCGGTACGTCGAACCGGCGCAGCAGGTGCACGATGCCGCGCGGCGTACACGGCAGCGGCGCGGGCTCGTTGAGCACCAGCTTGCCGAGGTTCGTCGGGTGCAGGCCGTCGGCGTCCTTGGCCGGGTCGATGCGTTCCAGGGCGGCGTTCTCGTCGAGGTGCTTGGGCACCGGCAATTGCACGATGTACCCCGTGCAGTCCGGGTTGTCGTTGAGCTCGTCGATCGTCGCGTTGAGCGTGGCCTGATCGATGTCGGCGGGCAGGTCGCGGCGGATCGAGTTGATGCCGACCTTCGCGCAATCGGCGTGCTTGCCCCGGACATAGGCTTGCGAACCCGGGTCGTCACCGACCAGCACCGTGCCGAGCCCAGGAGTTCTGCCCGCTGCTGTCAATGCCGCGACCCGCTCCTTCAGGTCGATGAAGATCTCGTCGCGCGTGGCCTTGCCGTCCAGAGTTATCGCTCCCACGCCCGTCATTGTGGCAGGCTCTGGTGAATGAACACTCAGCCCAATGTGTTCACCGATGTCTTCAGCCCAGCCAAGCTCGGCCCGGTGACGCTGCGCAACCGCATCATCAAGGCGGCGACGTTCGAGGCGTCCACCCCGGACGCCCTGGTCACCGACGACCTGATCACCTACCACAGGCTGCCTGCCGCAGGCGGAATCGGCATGACGACGGTGGCCTATTGCGCGGTGTCCCCCGGCGGGCGCACCGACGGCTGGCAGCTCTGGATGCGGCCCGAGGCGGTTCCCGGGCTGCGTCGCCTGACCGATGCCATCCACGCCGAGGGCGCCGCGATCAGCGCCCAGATCGGCCACGCGGGACCCGTCGCCAATTCCCGGACCAACAAGGCCAAGGCGTACGCGCCTGTGCGCTTCTTCAATCCGCTGTCCATGAGGTTCGCCAAGAAGGCGACCGCGCGCGACATCGACGACATCACGGCGGCACACGCCAACGCGGCGCGGCTGGCCATCCAATCCGGCTTCGACGCCGTCGAGATCCATCTGGGCCACAACTATCTGGCCAGCTCGTTCCTCAGCCCGCTGATCAACCGTCGCACCGATGAATTCGGTGGCTCTCTCGAGAATCGCGCCAAGGTGGCCCGCGGTCTGGTGCGGGCGGTCCGCGATGCCGTTGGCGACCGGATCGCGGTGACCGCGAAGCTCAACATGTCCGACGGCGTGCGCGGCGGCATCTCCCTCGACGAGTCGCTCCAGACCGCCAGGTGGCTGGAGGAGGACGGTGGCCTCGATGCCCTGGAGCTCACCGCGGGCAGTTCGCTGCTCAACCCGTTGTATCTGTTCCGCGGCGACGCACCGATCAAGGAGTTCGCCGGCGCCTTCAAGCCGCCGCTGAGCTGGGGCATCCGCATGACCGGTAAGAAGTTCCTTCGCGAGTACCCCTACCGCGAGGCGTATCTGATGGACCAGGCCAAGCAGTTTCGCGCCGAACTCAAGATGCCGCTGATCCTGTTGGGCGGCATCACCAATCGCGACACCATGGACCTCGCGATGGCCGAGGGGTTCGACTTCGTCGCGATGGGCCGCGCGCTTCTCGCCGAGCCCGACCTGATCAACCGGATCAAGGACGACGGCGCTGTGCGGTCGGCGTGCACGCACTGCAACAAGTGCATGGCCACCATCTACAGCCAGACCCACTGCGTGGTCACCGGCTCGCCGCGCTGATTCTCCGCGGTACTACCGGCCCGACATCTGCGTCACGACTCCCACGTCGGGGGTGCGGAAGTCCTTGAACTCGATCATCGACTCATCGCGCATGATCCGGATTCCCGAGGTGAGCAAAAGCTTGTGCTCGGACACGGTGTAGACGACCTGCTCGGTGTGCGCGCCGAAGCACCCGTTGGCCAGTGCCGTGGCAGGCAGCCGCATCACCGCCTGGTCGGACACGCGCACACCCCGGTACTCGTAACCTCCCCTGCCGTCGGCGCAGATCGCGATCTGCGACAGCTTCGTCCGGCCGATCACGACGACCGTCTGTGGCGGGTCGCAGCGGGCCGCGGAGTTCACGAAGCCGCGAGCATCGGTATCCGCGAGCGGTTTGGCGGCAGCGGACGGCAAAGTCACACCCGTAGCCAATGCGGCGAAGGTCGCGCATGCTGCAATCAGTACCGCAACCATCTCGCGCGGCACGGAGCGGCGCCGTAGCGCCTGGGAGTTCATCCTCGCCATGATGACTACGAGACCACGTATTGCCTGAATAGCGTGTGATCTCTGCCGTACCACTACCGAATCGTTAGCCGCCCGAGATCAAGGCACGCACGCAATCCTCCACGATCGCGTCGGCCGTCTCCGGGATCCTTTGCCCCGCAACCAGGTGTCGACGCACGACGGCGTACGGCACGTCGACGAGCGCCGCGCTGAGCCGGTCGGGTGCGGCGTCCAGGGCGGCCAACAGCCGGTTGACGGTGCGGTGCAGGTGTTCGCGCCGCACCGAGATCGTTTCCGGCCATGCCGCACGGTCCAGTGCGTCGGCCCCGGCGAGCAGCACCTGCGCCTCCACCGGGTGCTCGCGGCACCACTGGACTGCGTGCCGCGCGGCCGCCACGCACCGCTCGGTGGTGGTGCCCGGCACCGCGAGTGCGTCGGCGAAGCCGCCTTGGAACCGCTCCTCGGTGCGCATCCACAGTTCGCCGCACAACGCCGCCCGCGTCGGAAAGCGGTGGTAGACCGAGCCGCTCGGCGCTCCGACCGCTCTCGCCACCGCCGACATCGACACCGCGGCCGGGCCGTCGGCGGCCAGCAGCACGGCGGCCGCGTCGAGCAGTTCGTCAACGGAGTAGCGCGCTGGCCTGGCCACGAGATAATAATAGAGATATATCTCTAAAAAGGAGGCCACGACATGCCCACTGCCACTTCGGTCGCGCACCGGTTCTACGACGCACTCGCCGGAATCGACCAAGGAGCCCTGGCGACACTGCTGTCCGACGACTTCGAGGGCACCGTCAGCGCAGGCATGCCCCACGGCGTCGGCGGTGTGCACCACGGGCCGAACGACATGCTCGGCGTATGGGGCACCATCAACGGGCTCTACGACATGCGCGTCGAACCCAGCGATTTCCTCGAGATCGATGACCATCGCGTCGTCGTCATCGGCCACTATCGCCGCCCCGCCCGCGACGGAAACTCCGCAGTCGACGCGGCGTTCGCCCACGTCATCACGACCCGCGGCGACCGCATGACAGCGCTGCAGCAGATCACCGACACCGCACGCTGGGGTATCGCCACGCCGCAGTGATATTCCCCGTCGCTCCGCTCGCCCCGGTGAGCGCGCGGACCGCCGTCACGCACGGCGCCGGAACCGATAGAGTTGCATCCGATGACGCGACCTTCCCCACCCGCGCTGACCGTTCGTTACGACGGGTCGTCTCGCACCTTTGCGGCAGGCAACGACGTTGTCGTCGGCCGTGACCTACGTGCCGACCTCCGGATCGCCCACCCCCTGATCTCGCGCGCGCACGTGATCCTGCGCTTCGAGGGTGGTCGCTGGCTGGCCGTCGACAACGGCAGCCTCAACGGAATGTTCCTCAACGGCCACCGGGTTCCGGTGGTCGACATCACCGACGGACTCAACGTCAACATCGGCAATCCCGACGGTCCCAAGCTGACCTTCGAGGTGGGTCGACACCAGGGTTCGGTCGGGACGCCACCGCCGACCACCGCGATGCCGATTGCGAACCGCGCGAGCGGTTCCTGGCCCACCCAGCCGCCGCCCGGCGCACGGCCACCCACGCCACCCCAGGGAGCGTCGTACTCGCAACCGGCGTACTCGCCGCCCGGCCAACAGCCGCGCTATCCGTCGGGTCCGACGCCCGCCGCGCCGTCATACACCAGCGGCCCACAGGCCTACCCCAGCAGCCCGCAGTCCTATACCGGTGCGCCACAGTCGTATCCGCCCCCGCAGAGCTACCCGACCGCGCCCCCGTCGCAGCAGTCCGCTGGTTATTCGGCCGCCACAACGATGGGGCCGACGGCGCAGCCGCGCCAGAGCGAGGGAAACCTCGCCACCAGCATGCTCAAGATCCTGCGGCCCGGTAAGACTGCGGATGCGCCAGCGGGGTCGGTCAAGATCGGCAGGGCCACCGACAACGACATCGTCATACCCGACGTGCTGGCCTCGCGTCACCACGCCACGTTGATTCCGGGTTCAGGTGGCACCGAGATCCGGGACAACCGCAGCATCAACGGCACGTTCGTCAACGGCGCCCGAGTCGACTCCGCAATGCTGCGCGACGGCGACGTGGTCACCATCGGCAACGTCGACCTCGTCTTCGCAGGGGGCACGCTGGCCCGCCGCAGCGAGACCGAGGCCGCGACGCGGACCGGTGGCCTCGAGGTACACGGCGTCACGTGGACCATCGAGGGCAACAAGACGCTGCTCGACAACATCTCCCTGACGGCACGCCCTGGCATGTTGACGGCCGTCATCGGGCCGTCGGGCGCAGGCAAGTCGACGTTCGCCCGACTGGTCGCCGGCTACACCCACCCCACCAGCGGCACGGTCAGCTTCGAAGGCCACAACATCCACGCCGAATACGCTTCCCTGCGAAGCAGAATCGGCATGGTCCCGCAGGACGACGTGGTGCACGGTCAGCTGACGGTCAGGCAGGCCCTGATGTACGCCGCGGAGCTGCGGCTGCCGCCCGACACCACGAAGGCCGACCGCGAACAGGTCGTCATGCAGGTCCTCGAGGAACTCGAGATGACCAAGCACCTCGAGACGCGGGTGGACAAGCTGTCCGGCGGGCAGCGCAAGCGGGCGTCGGTGGCACTCGAGCTGCTGACCGGCCCTTCGCTGCTGATCCTCGACGAGCCGACGTCCGGCCTCGACCCCGCGCTGGACCGACAGGTCATGACGATGCTGCGGCAACTGGCCGACGCAGGCCGCGTGGTGCTGGTGGTCACCCACTCGCTGACCTACCTGGACGTGTGCGATCAGGTGCTGCTGCTGGCGCCGGGCGGCAAGACCGCGTTCTGCGGACCGCCGAGCCAGATCGGCCCATCCATGGGGACGACGAACTGGGCCGACATCTTCAGTACCGTCGCCGGTGATCCGGAGGCGGCCAAGGCCCGCTATCTGGCGCAGACGGGGCCACCCCCGCCGGTGCCTCCCATCGAGGAACCCACCGACCTCGGCGAGCCCGCCAAGACCAGCCTCGTGCGGCAGTTCTCCACGATCGGGCGACGTCAGATCCGGTTGATCGTCTCCGACCGCGGCTACTTCATCTTCCTGGCGTTGCTGCCGTTCATCATGGGCGTGCTGTCACTGTCCGTGCCCGGCGCGACCGGCTTCGGTCCCCCCGACAAGCTGAGCGACGCGCCCAACCAGCCGGGCCAGGTGCTGGTGCTGATGAACGTCGGCGCCATCTTCATGGGCACGGCGTTGACCGTTCGCGACCTGATCGGTGAGCGCGCGATCTTCCTCCGCGAACAGGCGGTCGGGTTGTCGACGAGCGCCTATCTGCTGGCCAAGGTCTGCATCTACTCGGCCTTCGCGATCCTGCAGTCCGGAATCGTGACGGCGATAACGATCATCGGCGTCGGTCCGCCCAAGAATGGCGGACTCGTGCTCGGCTCGGGCGAGTTGGCCGCATCGATCGAGCTGTTCATCGGCATGGCCGCCGCGACCGTGTGCGCTGCGGCGGTGGGCTTCGCGCTGTCCGCGTTGGCGAGATCCAACGAGCAGATCATGCCGATGCTCGTCGTCGCGGTCATGTCGCAGCTGGTGTTCTCCGGCGGCATGATCCCGGTGACCGGCCGGATACCGCTCGACCAGATGTCATTCGTCACGCCGGCCCGCTGGGGCTTCGCGGCGACCGCGTCGACGGTCGGGCTCACCGACCTGGTGAAGCCGCCGATCATGCCGGACGACTCCTTCTGGAAGCACACGTCGGGCACGTGGTTGCTCGACATGGGGATGCTGGCGCTGCTGTCGATCTTCTACCTGGGCTTCGTGCGGTTCAAGATCCGCCTCAAGTCGGGCTAAGCCCCCAAGAGCCAAGTGCCGCCGTTGTTCTGCGGCACGGCGTCGCCGGGCAACCCGGCGGAAATGGTGGCCGCGGTGGAATCTTCTTCGGCAACGGCGGAGCGGGCGGTGCCAGCGGCGCAGGCGTAAAGGGCGGCAACGGCGATGGCGGCGCAGGCAGCAGCGACGGCGCCGACGGCAACCACGGGTAGTCCCGGTCAGCCGCCGTGAATGTCGAGCCCGTGGGCAGCGGCGTAGGCGACGGCCTGCTCGATGTCGATCTTGGCGCCCCGCACCTTCGCCGTCGTCCAGAACGTCGGGTCGACACGTGCCCCACGCAGATCGGCGTCGTCCAGACGGGCGTCCTGGGCGCGGGTGCCGGTGAGATCCGCCCGGCGAAGCACCGCCTTGCGCAGATCGGCACCAACCAGGCTGGCCTCCCGTAGCCGACAGTCCGACAGGTCGACCGTGCGCAGGTCACAGCCGCCAAGGACGGCCAGCGTCAGGTCGACCTCGGTAAACGTGACCGGGCGGATCCGGCTCTCGGTGAACACCGACCCCAGCAAGCTGCAGTGCCGAAAAGTGCTGTGCATCAAAGATGCCCGCCGGAAGTCACAGTTGCGGAAAGCAGAACCCTCGTGCATGGACTCCGACAGGTTCACACCCGCGAAGACACACTCGGTGAACACCACGCGTTCGGTGCGCAACCGGCTGAGGTCTTCGTCTCTAAAGTCGTGGCCTTCGAACTCCCGGTCCACCCACTGCTCGTCGGCGTCGGCCACGGATCAGCCGGGGAGCGAGCTGAGGTTCATCAACGCGTACTCGGTGACGGCGATCAGCGCGGCCCGCGCCGAATGCCGGTCGCGCGCATCGACGGTGACCACCGGGATGTGCTCGGCCAGTGCCAGCGCCTTGCGCACCTCTTGCGGCGGATGCCTGCGCCCGTCGTCGAATTCGTTGATCGCGATGAGGAACGGCAGTTTCCGCGCCTCGAAGAAGTCGACGGCGGCAAAGCTGTCCTGCAACCGGCGGACGTCGACCAGGATGACGGCTCCGATGGCGCCGCGGACCAGGTCGTCCCACATGAACCAGAACCGTCGCTGACCGGGCGTGCCGAACAGGTAGAGCACCAGGTCCTCGGCGAGCGTGATGCGGCCGAAGTCCATAGCCACCGTCGTGGTGTTCTTCTCCGGCGTCGCGGCAAGACCGTCGAGACCCTGCGAGGCACTGGTCACCAAGGCCTCGGTCCGCAGCGGCATGATCTCCGACACCGCGCCCACGAACGTCGTCTTGCCTGCGCCGAAGCCGCCGGAGATGACGATCTTGGTGGAGGCCTTTTCTCGGCGCACAGTTCCCCCGGTCGAACCCGGGGGGCCCTCAGAGTGCCCGTAGGCCACGCAGCGTCCTTCCTATCAACTCACGTCGTTCGTCGGGAGTCGCCGACTCGCCGAGGGTGGTCTGCACACGGGCGTATCCCTGCGTCACTAGATCACCGATCAGCACCCGCGCCACACCAAGTGGCAACGATAGGCGAGCGGCGATTTCGGCGACCGACGGGCTGTCGACACCCAACCCGAGAATCTTGGCACGCACGTCGTTTCCTGGCCAGCGTGGCGCAGGCCCGAATTCCATTGTCCTGATCGGTGCCTCGAGTGGAAGGTTGACACGCGTACTGGTGCGACCGGAAGTCAGCGTGTACGGCCGGACCAGGCTTGCCTCTGCTCCCGGTTCAGCGGATTCCCACGCGTCTCGCACCTCGTCCATGGCAACTCACGAGTGTTGCGCGGTACGGCGAGATGCTTGGACGACGGTGCCCACTCGCTCGACGAGGATTGCCATTTCGTAGCCGATCTGGCCGATGTCGCAGGACCTGGTGGCCAAGGCCGCGAGGTTGGATCCGTCGCCGACGCGCATGAGCAGCAGATAGCCGTTCTCCATCTCGACGACGGACTGCATCACGTTCCCGCCGTCGAAGAGTTGCGCGGCACCGGTGGACAGGCTGGCCAGTCCCGACGCCACCGCGGCCAGCTGATCGGCGCGCTCGATGGGCATGTGCTCGCTAGCGGCGCGCAGCAGCCCGTCGGCGGAGACCAGGATCGCGTGCGACACCCCTGTTACCTCGTTGGCGAACTTCGAGACCAACCAGTCGAGCGAGTCACGCTGGGTCGAACGGGTCATTCGTCGTCAGTTCCTCTGGTTTCTCTGGCGTGGGTGCGGCCGGCGTGCACACCACCGAAGTGATTCCCGATGCTGGCACGCACGGCCTCCGGATCGCGTTCCTGGCGGGTGTGCGCGCCGGTGTCGTGCCCCGGGTCCTCGGGCTCAGCGGCACCGTTGGCGCCGTTGCGATGCCTGCCATTGTGGCCGTCGTCCTGTACTTCGGCAGCGCCGGGCACCAGGCGTGCGCCGGGTTCGCGGATCGGAAGACCGTGGTCGGTGTGCTGTGACACGGGCGATTCCTCGGCAGCGGCAGCTGCCTCCCAGCCGTTGTCCCACACTGTCTTCCAGTCCAGGTCGGTGCTCTGAGCGAGCTGGTGCGGATCGTCGATCAGCCACTCGGACAGCATCTTCTGGAAGATGGAGTCTTCGCTTCCCGAAGTCTGCGACGGCGCGGCTGGAATCGGCTCTGCCTGAAACGGTTCCACGGGCCGGGGTGGCGGAGGGGGCGGTGCGGCGGCGGGCGGGTACACCCCGTTGGTCGGCGGGTTCGTCGCCTGCGCGCGCGCTGCGAAGAAGGCCGACGTGTTGGTGGGAGCCTGGGAGGGCCGCTCGACGGGCGGGGGTGGCGGAGGCGGTGCGGGTGCTGTCTGGGCGGGCATCGAATCCTCGGGCCACTCCTCCTCGTCGGCCCAGAGCGAGACGGGCTCCGGCTCGGATACCGGCTCCAAGGGCACCGAAGGAATGCCCGAGATTCCACTCGCACCCGGGTTGCGCTGCGGCAGAAGGGAGATGGGGATGTCCGCGTGACCGTTGCGGTACTCGGCTGCGGGCGGCTCGTAGTCCTGGTAGCTCGGCCCTTCGTCGTACTCGTCGTCGACCGTCTGTTGGAACGTGATGGCAGCGTGGGAATCGGTGTGGACGTCGCTGACGGCGCCGTAGTCCGGCTGCTCGACCGGCAGCGGCGCCGAACCCCGGATCAGCAGTTCGGCCGGAACGAAGACACCGGCGGTGGTGCCCGAATTCGCTTCTCCCGCAATGGTGCTGCGCAACCGGACGACGAGTCCGTGCTGCGCGGCGAGGCGACCGACCACGAAGAGGCCCATGTGGCGTGCGGTGTAGGGGTTGACCTCGCCACCGGACTGCAGACGGGTGTTGGCCACCCGCAGGTCGGGCTCCGTCATGCCGAGACCGATGTCGCTGACCTCGATGACGAGGCCGCCGTTGCCCGTATGCACGGCCGACACCCGCACCTGTGAGATCGGAGGCGAGTAGCGCAGCGCGTTGTCCATCAGCTCGGCGAGCAGATGGACCAGATCGCCCGCGAGGACACCGAGGATTTCGCTGTCGGGTGCGACGGCGGTGACCGCGCGCGTGTAGTCCTCGACCTCGGAGGCAGCCGCGTTGATCACGGCGGCCACCGGAACCGGGGCCGCCTGCTCACGCGGCACCCGCGACCCGGCCAGCACCAGCAGGTTGGCGCCGTTGCGGCGCATGCGCGCGGCAAGGTGGTCGAGACGGAACAGGCTCTCCAGCCGTTCCGGGTCCTCTTCGTCGCTCTCCAGACGGTCGATGAGCGTCAGCTGCTGGTCAACCAGCGAGCGGCTGCGCCGCGACAGCGTCTCGAACATGTCGCCCACCTGCAGCTGCAGCCTGGCCTGCTCACCCGCCAGAAGCACGGCCTGCTCGTGCAACTCGTCGACGGCGTGCGCGACCTGCCCGACCTCCTCGGTGGTGTGCACGGGCAGCGGCTGCACGGAATCAGCGGGGCCGCCAGCACGGACCCGCTCCAACTCCTGAGCGAGATCTCGGTGGGCGACCTGCAGGGCGCCGTCGCGCAGCTTGCGCAGCGGTCGCACCAGGGTGCGCGCCACCAGCGTCACGATCAGCAGCGCGACCAGGATGGCCACGCCGACGATCACCGAGTCGCGAATGGCCTCGTTGCGCTTGGCGGTGGCCTGATCCTCGACACCCATCGTGACAGCCGTGACGGCCGAACGGATGACCTTGGCGGCGATCTCATTGGTGGCCTGCAGCGACTGCGTCAGCTCCGGGTTGTTGACCAGCACGACGGCTGGATCCGACATCATGGCCATCCGCTTGACCATCTCGGCCTGCAGGTTCTGCGCGTCGGGCGAGCCGACCCCGAGCACCTGACTCATCCCGAACAGCGTCGACGGCTCGGTGCCGGCCAGCGTGATCATCGAGGTGCGCAGCTCGGGCTCGGGCATCTCGCCACCGAGGTTCACCAACAGCTGCTGCATCATCATCTGCCCACGGGCACCAATTGCGCGGGACAGGCCGAGCGTCTCTGCCCGGATCGTCTCGTCGTCGACGCGCACCGATCCGTTGATGGCGTCCTCGGCGGTGAGCAGGATCGGCGCGTAGCTCGTGACCTTGTCACGCAGGCCGATGCTGTTGGCCGTGACCTTGTCCAGAAGCGCCTGCCCGCCTTGCAGGAGTGAAGTGACGCCCTTGCCGACGTCGGGCACCACGGCGGTGTCGCGCAGGCGGCTCTGCAGGGTTTGCTTGCTGGCGTCGAATGCGCTCAGCGCGGTCTGGGCGTCGCCGCCGGTGGAGTTCGCCAGCAGTGCGGCGTCGAGGGTTGCCATGTAATCCTCGATTGCCGGGACCATCTCGGCGCGGTCGGCAGCAAGGCGAAGGTCGGCGGCACTCGTCCATCCCGAGTAAACGCGCAACCCACCGAATGTGCCCGCCAAAAGCAGCGGCACCAGAACGATCGCAAACACTTTCCATCGCACCGGCCAATTGCTCACCGACCATCGCGGTGGCCGCTTCACCGGTGGTGGCACATTGCTCCTGAATTCGGCACCGTCGGCGGCTTGTGGTTGCTGGGCAAACGCGGTCATTGCGGCCCGGCCGTACTACCGGCCGCTGGTCGGCATTTCAATCGCGCACAGGTCATAAGGTTTCCTACTGCTCTTTGCCCGAACGAGGGCAGGCGTGGTCCGCCCGGCAATTGGTCGAGTATGACAGCGATTAGCACCCGTTTCCACAATTCTTACTGAACAGACAGAGTTCGTGACCGAGGTGTTGCCAAGCCGTGTGCTATGCGAGCAAATGGTGCACGCACGCTTTGATTGGCCCTGCTCGCTGCGCACTTCCCGTTCGGGTACCGGCGGTACATTCCGGGGATGAGGACGATGCCGTGTTCAAGTTGATGTTCTACAGCCCGCGCATCGCGCCGAACACGGGCAATGCGATCCGGACGGTGGCGGCGACGGGTTGCGAATTGCATCTGGTCGAACCGCTCGGATTCGATCTGTCCGAACCCAAGCTCAGGCGCGCCGGCCTGGATTACCACGACCTGGCGTCAGTGACCGTGCACCCCGACCTGCCGAGCGCATGGGCGGCGCTGTCTCCCGCCCGGGTGATCGCGTTCACCGCGCACGCCGAGTCGTCCTACGCCGACGTCGAGTACCTGCCGGGTGATGTGTTGATGTTCGGCCCCGAACCCACCGGTCTGGATGCCGCGACGCTGGCCGATCCGCACGTCACCAGCAGGGTGCGCATTCCGATGTTGTCGGGCAGGCGGTCGTTGAATCTGGCCAACGCCGCGGCGATCGCGGTGTACGAGGCGTGGCGCCAGCAAGGTTTCAGCGGCGCGGTCTAAGCGGTCAATCCGTCTGTGCCAGAACGTCGTCCAGCCAGTCGAAGATCACCTGGTGTGCGCGTCCCATCGCGCCCACGTGGCAGTGCTCGCCAGCGCCCTCGGATTCGCGCAGGGTCACCAGGGTGGCCTTGGAGTTCACCATCGCCTCGGCGGCCCGCGCCGGTTCGCCCTTGAAGAACTGGTCGTTCTCCGCGTCGAGCACCAGGGCCGGGGCAGTGATGCGGTCGGCGATCCCGGCCAGCGTGTAGAGGTGGAACTTTCTGGCGAGATCGGCGGTCGATTCGGCGCCCATCACCCACATGCCGTTGCGCAGTGCCCAGCGGACCTGGGTGTTGACCGACATCAACAGCGCCAGCACCGGGATGGCGGCGTCGTCGTTGCCGTCGGCGATCCATTGGCTGACGAACGGCGGCATGGCCCCGGCCACGGCGGTCTGGAAGTCGTAGACGCCGTCGTCGAGGATGAGCGCGGCGATCCGGTCGTCGAAGGCGGCGGCCCGGGCCACCAGGTAGAAACTACGGCCGGCTGTCGATCGACGCGGTCGCCAAGCGGGCGGCCGTTGGCAAGGCCGCGGTGTACCGGCGATGGCGATCCAAGCTGGACATGACGATGGCACTGGTGTCGAAGACCGCAGTGGCCGCCATCGACGTCCCCGACACCGGCACCCTGCTCGGCGACATCCGCCAGTACCTGCGCAACGGCCGCGACGCACTCACTCATCCGCTGGCCCGTCGCATCGTGCCGGACCTGCTCGCCGAGGCGATCCGGAATCCGGAGCTGGGCGACGTGTTGGCCGAGTCCGTGCGGGAGCCGCGACGACTCAAGGCCGTCGAGCTGTTCGCGCGTGCGGTCCAGCGCGGCGAGCTGCCTGCGGGCACCAACCTGGAGCTGTCGATGGACGTGCTCGCCGGTCCGCTGTACTGGCGGCTCGCGGTGATGCAACTCCCCGTCGACGACGACTACTGCGACCAGCTGGCCGACCGCGTCGTCGCCGCCATCGCGGGCGGCCAGCCCTAGATCGCCATCCGCTGGTTGGCGGTCCCCTGCCACGCATCGACGGCATCCTGCAGCGGCATGCCGAGCGCATTGCACAGTCCGATGACGGTGCCGAAGCTCGGGCTGGGGATTCGTCCGACCTCGATCTTGCGCAGCGTCTCGGGCGAGATACCGGCGTGCCGCGCGATCGTCTCGGGGTCGCGACCGGCTCGGGCCGCCCGGAGGAGTGCGCCGAGGCGTTCCCCGGCCCTCACCTGCTCTGGACTCAGCGGTAGGCGCACCATGCAGGTCAGCATAGCCGGTATTCATATACCGGAGCTGATACCGTCGTAGCGGTATAGAAATACCGATACGGGATGGAGGCCGGACGTGATCGAACTCAAGACTGCCGACGAGATCGACAAGATGGCAGTGACGGGTGAGTTCGTTGCGCAGACCCTGGAGACACTGTCGGTCGAGGCGGAGCCCGGCGTCAACCTGATGCAGTTGGAGCACCACGCCCGCACGCTGGTGTCCGAGCGCGGCGCGGAGTCCTGCTACTGGGACTACGCGCCGTCATTCGGACGCGGTCCATTCCGCAACGTCATCTGCCTATCCGTGAACGACGCTGTGCTGCATGGGATGCCACGCGACTACGTGCTGCGTGACGGTGACGTGCTGAGCCTGGACTTCGCGGTGTCGATCGACGGCTGGGTGGCCGATTCCGCAGTCACGGTCATCGTCGGCGACGGCGGCGACGATGCCGACCGTGCGCTCGTCGAGTCGACGCGACGAGCCCTCGACGCGGGTATCGCCGCAGCCGTGCCGGGGGGTCGGCTCGGTGACGTCTCTGCCGCCATCGGGGAGGTCGCCACCGCAGCCGGCTATCGCGTCAACGCCGAGTTCGGCGGCCACGGACTGGGTCGGACCATGCACGAGGATCCGCACGTCTCCAACCGCGGACGGCGCGGGCGCGGACTACTACTGCGTGCCGGGATGACCCTCGCGCTCGAACCGTGGTGGGCGCGCGGCAGCGACCGTCTGACCATCGACGGGGACGGGTGGACCCTGCGTTCGGCGGACGGGTCGAACACCGCGCACTCCGAGCACACCATCGCAATCACCGAGCAGGGACCCCGCATCCTCACCCAGCGCTAAGAGCTCACCACGTGTTCCAGTGGGTGAGCTGCTCGGCGGGAAGCCGCTTGGCAGGCCGGAAGTCGGTGCCCTTGGTGTAGGCGATCGGGAACAGCCCGCCCTGGGAGTACTTGTCGAACGGGATGCCGAGGATGTCGGCGGCCTGCTTCTCGCCGTCGCCCGCCAAGTGCAGCGTCGTCCACGCCGACCCGAGGCCGCGGGAACGCAACGCCAACATGAAGCTCCACGCCGCGGGAAGCAGCGATCCCCAGAAGCTGGCGCTCCTACCCGCGGGCGCACCGTCCGGCCTGCCCTCGAGGCACGGAATCAGCATGACCGGAACCTCGTGCAGGTGTTCGTTGAGATACTTCGCGGAGCCCATCACCAACGGCGTGCGCTCGTCGCGAATGTCGCCGTACGTCGGCTTCTCCGCGTCCAGGTAGGGCGTTGCCGCGGTGCGGTAGACGTCGGCCAACGCCCTCTTCTTCTCCGGGTCGTCGACGAACACGAACTGCCAACCCTGCGAGTTCGACCCCGTCGGCGCCTGCAACGCGAGTTCGAGACACTCCAGCAGCACCTCGCGCGGAACCGGCTTGTCGAAGTCGAGACGTTTGCGGACCGAGCGGGTCGTGGTCAGGAGTTCGTCGACGGAGAGGTTGAGAGTCATAGCCGGAGACTACATTCGGAATCATGAGCGCTGATCTGACGCCCGAAGTCATCGACCGACTGACCAACGACCAGTACGGCTGGCTCACCACCGTCGCGAAGTCGGGCCAGCCCGTGCCGAGGCTGATCTGGTTCCACTTCGACGGAGCTGCCGTGTTCATCTACACGGTGCCCGCCGCTGCGAAGGTCGCGCACGTTCAGCGCCACCCCCGGGTCAGCCTCAACCTCGATTCCGACGGCAACGGCAGCGGCATCGTCGTGATCGGCGGCGAGGCCACCATCGATGCCACCGACGTCGACTGCCGCACCGACGAGCCGTACTGGGCCAAGTACGCGGAGTCCGCCGCCCAGTTCGGACTGAGCGACGCCATGGCGGACTACAGCACCCGGATCAAGATCACCATCGACAAGGTCTGGACCACGCCGACGGAGTGATCTGGACGGAGCCCTACTGGAAGTCCCTGGACTTGGACGCCACCCGCATGTCGAGCTTGCTCAGCCGGTCGGCGACGACGGTGACCGCGCCGCTGGCGTTCTGCACGATGCCGCGGATCACCAGACCCGACGCCATCTGCGCCAGCTTGCGATGTCGACTCCACACCCCCGGCGAGCACAGCACGTTGACCATGCCGGTCTCGTCCTCCAGGTTCAGGAACGTCACGCCCTGGGCCGTCGCAGGTCGCTGCCGATGGGTCACCGCGCCTGCGATCAAGATCCGGGTGCCGTCGCGCACCGAAAGCAGTCGATCGGCAGGCACCACACCGAGTTCGTCGAGGCGTTCCCGCAGGAACTGGATGGGGTGGCTGTCCGGCGAGACCCCGGTGGCCCACACGTCGGCGGCGGCCAACTCGAGGTGGGTCATGCCCGGCAGGGACGGGACGTGCGAGGACGACCCGACACCAGGCAACCGGTCCGGGCGCTCGGATGCCGCTGCGCCCGCTCCCCACAACGCCTCGCGCCTGGAGATCTCGAAGCAGCCAAGCGCCCCGGCGGTTGCCAGCGCCTCGGTCTGCGGCACGGTGAGCTGCACGCGGCCCGCCAGATCGACCGGGGACGTAAACGCGCCGTTGGTGTTTCGGTCCTCGACGATCCGCTCGGCCAATTCGTCGCCGATGTGCCGGACGGCGCCAAGGCCCAGCCTGACGGCGTTTCCCGCGTCCTCCAACGTGGCGTGCGCCAGGCTGGCGTTCGCGTCGGGCCCGCGCACGACGACGCCGTGCCGACGGGCATCGGCGACCAGCGACTGCGGCGAGTAGAAGCCCATCGGCTGCGCGCGCAACAACGCCGCGCAGAAAACCGCAGGATGGTGCAGCTTGAACCACGACGAGTAGAACACCAGCGAGGCGAACGACAACGAATGACTCTCCGGGAAGCCGAAGTTGGCGAAGGCCTCCAGTTTGTCGTAGATCCGGTCGGCCACGTCGCCGGTGATTCCGTGCCGGTTGCGCATGCCGTCGTAGAACCGGGCCCGTAGCCCGCGCATCTTCTCGGTGGACCGCTTGGATCCCATGGCGCGGCGCAACTGGTCGGCCTCGGCAGCCGAGAAGCCTGCGCAGTCCACCGCCAGCTGCATCAACTGTTCCTGAAAGAGCGGCACCCCCAACGTCTTCCGCAGTGCTTGCTCCATCGACGGATGGTCGTAGGTCACCGGCTCCAGACCGTTGCGCCTGTTGATGTAGGGGTGCACCGAGTTGCCCTGGATCGGTCCCGGCCGGATCAGGGCGACCTCGACCACCAGGTCGTAGAACACCCGCGGCTTGAGCCTGGGCAGCGTGGCCATCTGCGCGCGCGACTCCACCTGGAACACCCCGACCGAGTCGGCGCGCTGCAGCATCTCGTACACCGCGGGCTCGGAGAGGTCCAGCTTGGCAAGGTCGACCTCGATGCCCTTGTGCTCGGCGATCAAGTCGATGGCGTAGTGCAGCGCCGAGAGCATGCCAAGCCCGAGCATGTCGAACTTCACCAATCCGATTGCTGCGCAATCATCCTTGTCCCACTGCAACACGCTGCGGTTCTCCATGCGGGCCCACTCCACCGGGCACACGTCGGCGATGGGCCGGTCGCAGATCACCATGCCGCCGGAGTGGATGCCCATGTGCCTTGGCAGGTTCTTGATCTGCAACGCCAGGTCGATCACCTGCTCGGGGATGTCCTCGACGTCGGGTGAGTCCGCCAGCCCGTTCCACCTGTTGATCTGCTTGCTCCAGGCGTCCTGCTGGCCTTGGGAGAAGCCGAGCGCGCGGGCCATGTCACGCACGGCACTGCGGCCCCGATAGGTGATGACGTTGGCGACCTGCGCGGCGTAGTCGCG
>JAOPVF010000393.1 GCA_025963195.1 Mycobacterium sp.
ACGCGGACGACGACCAGGGGGATGCCGTCGGGTGCCGTGACAATGCTGCGCACCGACGTGATGCGCAGTGAATCGCGCGACGTCCATGGCGGGCTTGTCAATGTGCTGAGACCGATCGTGTCGTCCACGTGCAGCTGTGGGTCGGTCGCCTCGGTCATCAAATCTCCTGGCTGGTCTCAAGAAATGCGGGAAGATCGGCCGTCTCCTGCTGCCAGAGATGGCGCGCGGTGAAGCCGAGCAGTTGGGTCGCGCGGCGGAGGTCGATCGGCACGTCGTGTCCGGCCAGCGCGCGGCGGCGTGGCACGTTCGGCATGAACGCGTCGAGCAACTGTGCGGTGGGGTAGGGAGACAGCGTCTGCGGGGCGGCCACGTTGATGACGGCGCTGTCACCCCCCGTCCGGCGGAGGGCGACCGCGATCGAGTCGGCCGCATCGCGGGTGTCGAGATAACTCCACAGCTCACCGACGCCCTTGCCGGGATTGAGCCGCAGTTTCTCGGCGTGCTCCAGCAGCCGGTCGTCGGGAGTGCCGAGGAAGGGGAAGCGCAGCGCGGTCGTGGTCATCCCGTCGCGCCGGCTGATCATGTCGGCCGTCGCTTCATCCGTCGTCTTGGACAACGCGTAGGCGTCGGCTGCCTGGGACGGGGCGTCCTCGTCGAGGGGAACGTACTGGGGCCGGGCGCCCTTCGGCGAGAAAGGCAGCCCCGTCGCGGAGAAGCTGGAGGCGATGACGGCGCAGGAGGCCCCGGCGGCGGCGGCGGCGTCGAGGATGCAGAAGGTCGCCAACGTGTTGCGACCGAAGACGATTTCGGGTGCCGCCAACATGGGTGCGGGGATCGCCGCGAGGTGGACGACGGCGTCCACTCCAGCGGTCGCCTGACGAGCCGTGTCCACGTCCTCGGCTCGGCCCGCAAGGACATGGTCGGCGTACTCAGCGATCGCGGTCGGGTCGCCGCCCACAGCTATAAGGCCGGTAACGCTCCACCCGGCCGCGGCGAGATCTCGAACTACGTGCTGACCCAGCCGTCCACCGGCGCCAGTGACGAGAACACGCTTGCTCACGGATTGCTCATTGGTAGTCATCAATTGAACACGCTCTCACGAGGAGCGCCGCAGGCGTCGGAACTGCGGTGGCAACGGTGGGTGATCGGTTTGCAAAAGATGAGCTCGTCCTCGTCTTGAGCGCTCATAGACACGATCTTGCGAAAAGCTTAACAAGTTATTGCGTTGATGTGTCGGGAACGTTACCGTCCTCGCTGACGCCCGCCACCACCCCTGCGTCATCAGTATTCCTTCGGCCTCGCTCCGCCACCCGCGGACCCCGCCGAGGTCGCAATGAACCCCGCGCTTGGCGCATCTGTCACCGAGGTGGCCCCTTTCTTCGGCCGTTTCGAATGGCACGACACGGCCTATCGCTGTCCGACATATCCCCATATTTCGACTTATCGAAGGTGAGCAGCGAATGTTCCTGTCCCTCCCGGGTGCTCGCGCACGACGCCGTCTCGGCGTCCTCGCGGCGAGCACCGCACTGGTCGCTTCGGGCGCCAGTGTCATCGCAACCTCCCAGGCGTGGGCGGCGGCAACAGGTGGCGTGGGGGCGTCGCTTCCCTACGTTGAAGTCCAGGCGGAGAACTCCGCCACGACCGGCACCGTCATCGGCCCGAACTCGGACTACGGGACCCTGCCCGACGAAGCGTCGTACCGGAAGGCCGTGACGCTCAACTCCGGCCAGTCCGTGACGTTCACGACGCCCACGGCGACCAACTCGATCGTCTTCCGCTACAGCATCCCGGACGGTGCCGGCGGTGCCGTCTACACCGCTCCCCTCTCGCTGTACATCAACGGGACCCGGTCGAGCGACTTCACGCTGACCGACGCGTACAGCTGGTACTACGGGCCGTACCCGTTCACCAACTCTCCCGGCAGCAACCCGCACCACTTCTACGACGAGGTGAACCGCCTCTTCCCGACGACGTATCCGGCGGGCACCACGTTCAAGCTGCAGGCCGACAGCGGCGCTGCAACGACGACGATCGACTTCGCTGACTTCGAGAACGTGGGCGGCGCGCTCGCGCAGCCCGCCGGTTCCATCTCGGTCACGAGCAAGGGTGCGGACGCGACCGGTGCGAACGACTCCACGGCAGCGTTCAACTCGGCGATCGCCGCGGCCGGCTCCGGCGGCTCGGTGTTCATCCCCGCGGGCACGTTCAAGATCCCGGGTCACCTGATCCTCAACAACATCACCATCACGGGCGCCGGCATGTGGCACTCGAAGGTCATCGGTGCCGCCCCGGGCTTCTACGGCAACTACGCCCCGAACGCCAGCACCGGCGTGCACCTCGCGGACTTCTCCATCTTCGCTGACGTGCAGGGCCGCGACGACAGCGCTCAGGTCAACGGCATCGGCGGCGCGCTCAACAACTCGACCGTCGACCGTGTCTGGATCGAGCACGAGAAGGTCGGCGCCTGGATGGACGGCCCGTTCACCAACCTGGTGTTCAGTGGCATGCGCATCCGCAACACGACCGCGGACGGCATCAACTTCCACAACGGCATCACCAACTC
>JAOPVF010000402.1 GCA_025963195.1 Mycobacterium sp.
TGGGGCATCGAGTCCGCCGTGCTGGCACCCGCCGCTGTGGCCGAGACCATGCCCACCGAGGTGAGTCAGGCGCTGGTGACCATGGGAACATGCCATCCCGGCGACGTGGTCGTGGTGGTGTCCGGGAGCCGAAGCGGCGTGGCTGGTTATACCGACTCGGTGCGGGTGCTGCGCATCGAATGATGTTGTCGCGCGGGGTCGATCAGGCCGGCCCCACACGGTTCTCCAGCTCGGCGAGCTTGGCGCGAAGCGCCTTCTCGGCGTCGCGGCGCTCGCTCACCTCGCGCATGATCGCGGAGATCCCGACGATCCGGCCGTCCTCGTCGCGCAGCAGGGCCACGCTGAACTCGATCGACAGGCGATGCCCGTCGCGGTGGGTGGCAGGAACGCTCAACAGGGTGTCCCCGTAGCGGGTGGTGCCGGTGGCCATCGTTTCCCGGTAACCCTTCGTGTGCCTCGGCCGCAGCTTCTCGGGAATGATCAAATCCAGGTTCTGGCCTGCCGCTTCGGCGGCCGAATACCCGAACATGCGAGCCGCCCCGTCGTTCCACAACCGGATGATTCCGTCTGGGTCGGCCACCACGATGGCCTCCGCCGACTCAGTGACGACCGCGTGGGCCAGCCACGCCTCGCTCATGGTGCCGGTGCCGTCAGCCACGTCGCTGCTCCTTCATTCAGTTGATTGTGCTGCGAAGATTGCGCTAGCGTACAGGATAACGCATACTGCATACACACAGGTTTGACGCGATGTGACGGTGAGGAGGAGTGCTCATGCTGCTACGCCAGCTCGAGTACTTCGTGGCCGTCGCGAGGGAACGACACTTCGCCCGCGCCGCGGAGGCGTGTTACGTCTCGCAGCCCGCGCTGTCGACGGCGATCGCCAAGCTGGAGCGCGAACTGAACGTCACGCTGATCTATCGCGGGCAGAACTTCGAAGGTCTGACGCTGGAGGGCGAACGCCTCGTCGTATGGGCCAAGCGGCTGCTCGCCGAGCACGACGGGCTCAAGGCCGAGGCGGCTGCCATGCGGGCAGGCATCTCCGGGACGTTGCGTCTCGGCACGGGGCCGACGGTATCCACGACGACGGCGCTACCCGTCGCCGCATTCTGCGCGCTGCACCCCTTGGCCAAGGTGACCATCTGCTCACGGCTGTCGTCAACGGAGTTGCTGCGCCAACTGCGCGACTTCGAACTGGACGCCGCCATCGCCCACTTCGGCCCCGACGACCAGTCGGGGCTGGAAGTCGTGCCGCTGTACCGCGAGCGCTACGTGCTGCTGGTCTCGGGCGAGCAGATCCTTCCTGGTGCCCGCACCATCACGTGGGCCGAGGCGGCCCAGCTGCCATTGGCATTGCTGATGCCGCACATGCGCTTTCGTCAATTCATCGACAAGGCGTTCGCCGAGAACGGTACGGCGGCCCTGCCTCAGATCGAGACGGATTCGGTCGCATCGCTCTACGCCCACGTTGCCACCGGTGCGTGGGCAAGCGTGGTGCCGCACACCTGGCTGCGCTCGATCCCGTTGAGTGGGTCGGCAAGAGCGGTCCGGCTCGTCGAACCAGAGACGACGGCACAGATCTCCATGGCGATCCACGCGGGCTCCGGTTCGGTAGCCGCAAGGGCGTTCTTGAACGTGGCCGCAGGCGCGCGGCTCGACGAGGCCTTCGACCTAGAGCGGCGAGACTTCGCCGCGGACCTGAGCAGGGCCTAAATGTCCATCCAACGACGCGGGTCGACGGCGCACCATGTGATAACCGGCGTTTATCGGCCGGTTGACGACAGGTCTTGGACGCGCCCGTCGGCAACGTGAAAAGTCGTCATACGTAAGGGAAATCAACATCGTCCAGGAAGGGTCCACATCATGACCGTCGCTCCCATGCGAGACACGGAGGCCGGGAGTACCGACGAGCCGGCAGCGCTCACCGATGGGATCCACCTGGTCGTCGACGCGCTGAAGCTCAACGGCGTAGAGACCATCTACGGGGTGGTCGGCATCCCGATCACGGATCTGGCTCGCCTCGCGCAGGATTCGGGCATCCGCTACATCGGGTTCCGTCACGAGAGCGATGCCGGCCACGCCGCCGCTGCGGCCGGGTTCCTCACGCAGAAGCCCGGCATCTGCCTCACCGTGTCTGCCCCTGGCTTCCTCAACGGGCTCGTCGCGCTTGCCAATGCCACCACGAACTGCTTCCCGATGGTCCAGATCTCCGGATCCAGCGAGCGGCATCTGGTCGACCTTCAACGCGGCGACTACGAGGAGATGGACCAGCTGCCTGCGGCCAAGATGTTCGCCAAGGCCGCCTACCGGGTCTCCCGGGCCGAGGACATCGGCCGCGGTATCGCGCGGGCCATCCGCACCGCGATATCGGGCCGCCCGGGCGGGGTCTACCTCGACATCCCCGCCGCGGTGCTCGGCGAGGTCCTCGATGCCGAGGAGGCCCAGTCGACTCTGTGGCGGCTCGTCAACCCGGCCCCGCGCCAGCTCCCGGAAATCGAAGCGGTCGACTCCGCAATCGACCTGCTCGCCAACGCCAAACGGCCGCTGATCGTACTCGGCAAGGGCGCTGCCTACTCCCAGTCCGACGAGCAGATCCGCGAGTTCGTCGAGACCACCGGCGCACCGTACGTACCGATGTCCATGGCGAAGGGCCTGCTGCCCGACGACCATCCGCAGTCGGCCGCCACCGCCCGATCCCTGGCACTGAAGAAGGCCGACGTCGTGATGCTCGTCGGTGCCCGCCTGAACTGGCTTCTCGGACACGGTGATGCACCGCAGTGGAATCCGGACGCCAAGTTCATTCAGGTCGACATCGCGGCCTCCGAGATGGACAGCAACCAGCCGATCGCCGCCCCGCTGGTCGGCGACATCGGTTCGGTGATGGAGTCCCTCCTCGAACGGGCAAAGCCAGGTCAGATCACGGTCCAGACCGAATGGCGCGAGGAGCTCGCGACCAAGTCGGCGCAGAACGTCGCCAAGATGGAGGTCCGCCTCCAGGCGGCGCTCACCGCGCACCCGATGAAGTTCCTCGGCGCGCTGCAAGCAATCCGCGACGTCCTGCACGACAACCCCCAGGCCTACGTGGTCAACGAGGGCGCGAACGCACTTGATCTGGCGCGCAACACGATTCCCATGCAGGTGCCGCGTCACCGATTGGACAGCGGGACCTGGGGCGTGATGGGCATCGGCATGGGCTACGCCATCGCCGCAGCCGTCGAGACCGGCAAACCCGTCGTCGCGATCGAGGGTGACAGCGCGTTCGGGTTCAGCGGTATGGAGCTCGAGGCGATCTGCCGCTACGACCTGCCGATCGTCACCGTCATCCTCAACAACGGCGGTGTGTACCGCGGTGACGACCCGTCCACCACGAACGACCCGGCGCCGACCGCGTTGCGGGCCCGACACGAATACATGATCAAGGCGTTCGGCGGCAAGGGATATCAGGCCACCACGCCCGAGGAGGTCGCTGCCGCACTTCGAGAGGCCCTGGCATCGGGCAGGCCCGCGCTCATCGACTGCGTCATCGACCCGTCGGACGGCACCGAGAGCGGCAACATCGCACACCTCAACCCCAAGGGCATCACTGCCAAGCACTGACCGAACACCATCCACTGCAACGACAACCGCATTGCGCACAAATAGAGGAAGGAACGTGTCATGACTGAACTGCCGCTCTCCGGGATCAAGGTGATCGACTTCACCGGTGTCCAGGCGGGCCCGGCGTGCACCCAGATGCTCGCCTGGTTCGGAGCCGACGTCCTGAAGGTCGAGCGCCCGAAGGGGGGTGACGTCACGCGAAACCAGTTGCGCGACATCCCCGATGTGGACGCCCTGTACTTCACCATGCTCAACAGCAACAAGCGCTCACTGGCGATCGACACGAAGTCACCCGAGGGAGTCGAGGTGATGGAGAAGTTGGTTCGCGACGCCGACGTGCTGGTGGAGAACTTCGCGCCAGGTGCCATGGACCGCATGGGGCTGTCGTGGGAGACGCTGCAGAAGTGGAACCCGAAGCTGATCTTCGGCTCGGTCAAGGGCTTCAACGACGACTCGACGTGGAACGATCTCAAGGTCTACGAGAACGTGGCCCAGTGCGCTGGCGGCGCAGCGTCCACGACCGGATTCTGGGACGGCCCGCCGACCGTCAGCGGGGCGGCCCTCGGTGACAGCAACACGGGCATGCACCTGCTGATCGGGATCCTGACCGCGATCATCCAGCGCGACAAGACCGGCAAGGGCCAGAGGGTGTCGGCGTCTATGCAGGACGCCGTGCTCAACCTCTGCCGCGTCAAGCTCCGCGACCAGCAGCGTCTGGACGCGATCGGCTACCTCGAGGAGTACCCGCAGTACCCGAACGGCGAGTTCGGCGAAGCCGTTCCCCGCGGCGGCAACGCAGGCGGTGGCGGCCAGCCGGGCTGGGTGGTCAAGTGCAAGGGCTGGGAGACCGACCCCAACGCCTACATCTACTTCACCATCCAGGAGCAGAACTGGAAGCGCACGGCGGAGGCCATCGGCCACCCCGAGTGGGTCGACGATCCGGCGTACAGCACCGCGCGTGCTCGCCAAGACAAGATCTTCGACATCTTCGGTGAGATCGAGAAGTGGCTTGCCGACAAGACGAAGTGGGAGGCAGTCGACATCCTGCGCGTCTGGGAGGTGCCGTGCGCACCGGTCATGTCCATGAAGGATCTGGCCGCAGATCAGTCGCTGCGCAAGAGCGGCAGCATCGTCGAGGTCGATCAGAAGGGCCGCGGAACCTTCCTGACCGTCGGCAGCCCGATCAAGTTCTCGTCGTTCAAGCCCGAGATCAAGGGCGCACCGCTGCTCGGTGAGCACACTGACGAGGTTCTTACCCAACTCGGTTACGACGCGGACACGATCGAAGAGTTCCACAAGAAGAAGATCGTCGTCTAAACGGTGGAAGCCGGCCCCAGGACACCTTCCCGGGGTCGGCTTCGCCCCATTCTCCCGTCCGTTGACCCCAGGAGGAAGCCCATGAGTCCCACCGCGACGGGGGAAACGAGCACGACCGTCGAGTCCGTGGTCCGAGGGATCGCAGCCGACCATCGCGCACACCGCGGCGCCCTGCTGCCCATCCTGCACGCAGTTCAGGAGGCTCTGGGTTGGGTTCCGCCCGAGGCAATTCCGGTCCTGGCCGACGAGCTCAATCTGTCCCGCGCCGACGTCCACGGCGTGGTGACCTTCTACCACGACTTTCGTTCCAAGCCGGCAGGTCGCACCGTCGTCCGCGTCTGCCGCGCCGAGGCGTGTCAGTCCGTCGGCGCAGGCCGGCTGGTGGAGCACGTGAAGGACAGATACGGCCTGTCGATGGGGGACACCCGCTACGACGATTCGGTGACCGTCGAACAGGTCTTCTGCCTGGGCAACTGCGCGCTCGGCCCGGCCGTCCAGGTCGATGATCGGCTCCTTGGTCGGGTCGACGAGGACAGATTGTCGGCGATTCTCGACAAGGCGATCTCACGATGAACGCACCGATCACCGTCTACGTGTCCAGGGATTCCGCAGCGAAGTCAGTCGGCGCCGACGAGGTGGCGGATGCCCTTCTGCGCGCCGCGGATCGCATCGGGCAGCCGATCAAGCTGGTGCGCAACGGATCCCGCGGCATGTTGTGGCTCGAGCCGCTGGTCGAGGTGGCCACGCCCGACGGACGAATCGGCTACGGACCGGTCACCCCCGGTGAGGTCGACGACCTCGTCGACGCCGGCCTGTTCGACGCTGCCGAGCACCCGTCGCGGGTCGGCGTGGTCGAGGAACTGCCATGGATGACGACGCAGGATCGGATCACCTTCGCGCGGGTCGGCGTCACCGACCCCTTGTCTCCCGACGACTATGTCAACCACGGCGGCCTCGCCGGGCTGCGCAAGGCATTGGCGATGGCACCGGAGGACGTGGTCACGGAGGTCACCGACTCCGGCTTGCGCGGACGCGGCGGCGCCGGCTTCCCCGCTGGGATCAAGTGGAAGACGGTCCTCGGATGCACCGACGAACTGAAGTTCGTCTGCTGCAACGCCGACGAAGGCGACAGCGGGACGTTCGCCGACCGGATGGTGATGGAAGGCGACCCGTTCCTGCTCATCGAGGGCATGACGATCGCCGCCCACGCCGTCGGCGCCACGGAGGGCTACGTCTACATCCGGTCGGAGTACCCCGACGCCGTGGCCACCATGCGATCTGCGATCGAAATCGCTAGGGCGCAAGGGTGGCTGGGGCCAAACGTGCTCGGCTCGTCGCTGAACTTCGAGCTGCACGTGCGGGTCGGCGGCGGCGCCTACATCTGCGGCGAGGAGACCTCCATGCTGCAGAGCCTGGAGGGCAAGCGCGGCGAGGTCAGGGCGAAACCACCGATCCCGGCCATCAACGGCCTGTTCGGCAAGCCGACGGTGGTGAACAACGTACTGACCCTGACCAGCGTGCCGATAGTCCTCGCCGACGGTGCGCAGGCCTATCAGCAACTCGGCGTCGAGCGCTCCCGTGGCACCCAGGTCTTCCAGCTCGGCGGCAACATCCTCCGCGGCGGCATCGTCGAGAAGGCCTTCGGGGTGACACTCGGAGAACTGGTGAACGACTATGGCGGAGGCTCGCTTTCGGGACGTCCGGTGCGCGCGGTCCAAGTCGGCGGCCCGCTCGGCGCGTACCTGCCTACGTCGCGGTTCGACCTGCCGATGGACTACGAGGGATTCCTGGCAGCGGGGGCGATGGTCGGCCACGGCGGCATCGTCGTGTTCGACGACACCGTCGACATGGCGGCTCAGGCGAGGTTCGCGATGGAGTTCTGCGCCGCCGAATCGTGTGGCAAGTGCACGCCGTGCCGCGTGGGGTCGGTGCGGGGGGTCGAGGTGATCGACCGGATCACCGCCGGTGAGCACCGCGACGAGAACCTCGCGCTGCTCGAGGACCTCTGCGACGTCATGACCGAGGGCTCACTGTGCGCCATGGGCGGTCTCACCCCGATGCCCGTGCGCAGTGCCATCCAGCACTTCTCAGACGACTTCTATGCCAAGCACGCAAGCGTGAATGCGGAAGGTAAACCATGAGCCTGCTCAAGGAACCCGATTACGGCACCCCGGCCAAGAACGGTCCGGCGACGGTCTCGGTGGAGGTGGACGGGCTGCCCGTCTCCGTTCCGGACGGCACGTCGGTGATGCGGGCGGCCGCGCTTGCCGGCGTCGACATCCCCAAACTGTGTGCGACGGACACCCTCGACGCGTTCGGTTCCTGCCGGCTCTGCCTGGTCGAGATCGACGGTCGCCGAGGCACTCCCGCGTCCTGCACCACCCCGGTCGCCGAAGGCATGGTCGTGCGGACCCAGACGCCGAAGGTCGCCAAGCTCCGCGAGAGCGTCATGGAGCTCTACATCTCCGACCATCCGCTGGACTGTCTCACCTGCCCGGCCAACGGTGACTGCGAACTGCAGGACATGGCAGGCGTCGTCGGACTGCGTCAGGTCAGGTACGGCTACGAGGGCGCCAACCACCTGGACGCGGTCAAGGACCTCAGCAACCCGTACTTCGACTTCGACCCGTCCAAGTGCATCGCCTGCTCCCGCTGCGTGCGAGCGTGTGGCGAGATCCAGGGCACGTTCGCGCTGACCATCGAGGGCAGGGGCTTCGCTTCGAAGGTGTCGCCGGGTGCCGGTGAGTCGTTCATGGACTCGGAATGCGTGTCCTGCGGCGCATGTGTGCAGGCGTGCCCGACGTCGACGCTGCAGGAGCGTTCCGTGGTCGAGCTGGGCGTGCCGACGCGATCGGTGACCACCACGTGTGCGTACTGCGGCGTTGGTTGCTCGTTCAAGGCGGAGTTGCGCGGCGACGAAGTGGTCCGCATGGTGCCCCTCAAGGACGGCGGCGCCAACGAAGGCCACTCTTGTGTCAAGGGACGCTTCGCCTTTGGCTATGCCACCCATCCGGACCGGGCGCTGCGCCCGATGGTTCGCGACAAGATCACCGACCCGTGGCGCGAAGTCGAGTGGGACGAGGCGATCGGTACCGTCGCGCGCCGGATGCTGGAGATCAAGGCGCGGTACGGCACGGGAGCGATCGGCGCGATCACCTCGTCGCGATGCACGAACGAAGAGGTCTACGTCGTCCAGAAGATGGTGCGCGCGGCGTTCGGCAACAACAACGTGGACACCTGTGCGCGAGTGTGCCACTCGCCGACGGGATATGGGCTCAAGCAGACCTTCGGGGAGTCGGCGGGCACGCAGGACTTCAAGTCGGTGGCCCAGGCTGACGTCATCGTGGTGATCGGCGCGAATCCCACCGACGGTCACCCGGTCTTCGCATCCAGGATGAAGCAACGGCTGCGTGAGGGTGCCAGGCTCATCGTGGCTGATCCGCGCCGCATCGATCTGGTGCGCTCACCCCACATCCAGGCCGACCACCATCTGCAGCTGAAGCCGGGAACGAACGTGGCGATCATCAACGCGATGGCCCACGTGGTGGTGACCGAGGGTCTCGTCGACAAGGGGTTCGTGGCCGACAGGTGCGAGGGATTCGCGGAGTGGGCTGAGTTCATCTCCCGCCCCGAGAACAGCCCAGAGGCCGTCGAGTCGATCACCGGCGTGCCTGCCGACGAGGTGCGCGCTGCCGCCCGGTTGTACGCGGGGGGCGGCAACGGGGCCATCTACTACGGCCTTGGCGTCACCGAACACAGCCAGGGTTCGACGATGGTCATGGGCATGGCCAACCTGGCGATGGCATGCGGCAACATCGGCCACGAGGGTGTGGGAGTGAACCCGCTGCGCGGCCAGAACAACGTGCAGGGCTCCTGTGACATGGGATCCTTCCCGCACGAGCTTCCCGGTTATCGGCACGTGTCTGACGACGCCGTGCGCCAGACTTTCCAAAACCTCTGGGGAACAGAGCTTTTGTCCGAACCCGGGTTGCGGATACCGAACATGTTCGACGCCGCGATCGAGGGCACCTTCCGTGGCCTGTTCGTCCATGGCGAGGACATCGCGCAGTCAGACCCGAACTTCCACCACGTCGCGGCCGCACTGGGCTCGATGGAGCTGGTGGTGGTCCAGGATCTGTTCCTCAACGAGACCGCGAAGTTCGCGCACGTGTTCCTTCCTGGTGCGTCGTTCCTGGAGAAGGACGGCACGTTCACCAACGCCGAACGCCGGATCAACCGCGTGCGTGCGGTGATGAAGCCCAAGAGCGCGATGCACGAGTGGGAGATCATCTGCCAGATCTCCACGGCGATGGGCTATCCGATGCGTTACGACCACCCGAGCCAGATCATGGACGAGATTGCCTCGCTGACACCGACGTTCGCGGGAGTGTCGTTCAAGAAGTTGGATGAGGTGGGCAGCATCCAATGGCCGTGCAACGAGGAGTCTCCCGAGGGCACCCCGATCATGCACACCGAGTCGTTCACCAGGGGCAAGGGCAGGTTCGTCCCGACGATGTTCGTGCCGACCGACGAGCGCAGCACGCGCCGCTACCCATTGATCCTCACCACGGGCCGAATCTTGAGCCAGTACAACGTCGGAGCGCAGACCCGCCGCACGGCCAACATCGCCTGGCACCCCGAGGATCTGCTGGAGATCCATCCTCACGACGCAGAAGTGCGGGGCATCACCGACGGCGACGAGGTCACGCTGGCCAGCCGAGTCGGCGAGACGACGCTTCACGCGCAGCTATCCGACCGGATGCCCACCGGGGTGGTCTACACCACGTTCCATCACCCGATCTCGGGCACCAACGTCCTCACGACCGAGAATTCCGACTGGGCGACGAACTGCCCGGAGTACAAGGTGACGGCCGTCCAGGTCGCGCTCACCCACCCGACTGCCGCGCTGCAGAGGGAGTCGGAGGCAGATCGTGTCCTGGCATGGGGACTGGTGGACTGACATGTCGCACAACGAACCTGCCGAGATGAGGATGGTCAACGACATCGTCGTCAACTTGGGCTACCTGCCCAACGAACAGGTGGCCGCGGCAGTGGCTGATCACGTCAACAGGTTCTGGGATCCGCGCATGAAGCGCAGGCTGGTCGAACAGGTCGCCGCCGAGCCGGAGGGTGTGGACCCCGTGGTGGTGGCTGCCGCAGCGCTGCTGCCGTAACCCGTTGCCTGGCGGTCCCACGAGCCCGGATCGGTGGGCTGGCGGACGCACTCGATGGACACGTCGCCGAGCGCGTCGCCGAAGTGATCCTCGCGGTGTTGCTCTTCGTCGACGCGACCGACGTGCGTGGCGGTGCTGCTGGGCTCGTGGTTGCTGCCCGATTGGGATTGGGCGATGCTTGTCGTCATCGCAGTTCTCCTGCCACGACCGGCTTCTCGTTGGTTGGCTCGGACCACGGGGCACGACGTCGATCGTGTTCGGCCTGCTCGCATTCAACGCGTTGGACGGCGATGCCGCGCAGGCGGACTCACTGACAATGGTCGTCGTCGTGGTATTTGGCAGCGTCGTGTTGCACGGACTCGGTGCGCCAGCGGCAGCGCATGTCTACGCACGATCCCATCCTGGGCCGAAACACCCAGTGAATGGGGTCAGCTCGCCCGCTGACCGCCGACACCTTCGTGGTCGACGTCCCGCCAGAAACCGTGGTCATAGTCGGCGTCCGGGATCTGGATCATCGCGCCGCGCCCCTTGGCAAGGGC
>JAOPVF010000411.1 GCA_025963195.1 Mycobacterium sp.
GTCCGTGGGCTACCGCACCATGGCGAACCGGCTGGACACGATGCTGTCGCTGATCCTGCCAGCGGAGTGACTCAACGAACCTGGGCCGCAACGCCTTCGGTGACGGCCAGCAGCTGGTCATAGGTCAGCGGCATCACCGAATCGGCGGTGCCTGCCGCGGTCCAGATCACCTCGTATCGGGCCAGTGACTCGTCGACGACGGTGCGCAGCCTGCTGGGATGGCCCACCGGAGCCACGCCGCCGATCACCTGGCCGGTCGCATCGCGGACCATCTTCGGGCTGGCCTTGCCGATCGCATCAGCACCCAACGTGCGGGCGAGCAGGTCGGTGTCGACCCGCTCCGCACCGCTGGCCATCACCGGCAGGGGCGCGCCGTCGCAGTCGAAGACCAGGCTGTTGGCGATGGCTCCGACCTCGCAGCCGAGCTGCGCGGCAGCGGCGACCGCGGTCTTGGCATCCGCGTCGAGAATTCGGATGGCTGGCTCCACGCCTGCATCCGACAGAGCGCGCGCAACACGCGAATTGCGTTCGTTCACACCTACGTCTCCTCCCGGTATCGACATCACAATCTGCCAGGTTTCGCGACGTGCTGTTAGCATCCCGAGGTCCAGCTACGGCGAAGGAGACGAACGAGTGGTTCGCGCACTGGCGTTGCCGTTCGCCGTCGCCGCGGTCGTGATGTGGACGTCACCCGTCGCCGCGGCGGAACCACAACCCGACACCGCCGTCTACGCCATCGGCAAGTGCTTCGATCTGGCTCTGCCGCCACCACAACGACCGACGCGGTTCGACTACAACTGCGACGGCACCGGCGTATTGCAGGACATGACATGGACGACGTGGGGGCGTCGACGGCGCGAACGGCGTTCTACTCCGATCTCTCCATCGCGTAGCCCACGGGTGCGCCGCCCTGGATCAAGCCGGGAACGACGTGGGACGTGGGAACCGACTTCGTGACCATCGACGGTATGCCCGCCGTCCACTTTTCCGAACTGAAGCCGAACTGCCGACCGCGCTGAGCGTTCACATAGCGCTCGTGGCGCGGCCAACTCGCACGTCTACACCCCCACCGCTACTTCGATGACGCCATGACAAGCTGATGGCGATGAACGACCGCATCGACCTCATCCACGAGCTGGTGTCGTCGGCGGCCGCCGCGGTGCCCGATCGGCAGGCCATCATCTGCCCCGACGGCACGGCTGTCACCTTCGCTCTGTTCGACCGACAGGTGAGCTCCGTCGCGAGCTGGACGGCGGAACGCACCCGTCGCGGGGACCGCGTCGCGATCATCGCGGACAACGGTGCCGCGTACGCCCGGCTGTACTACGGCGTTCCGCGCAGCGGCCGCATCCTGGTGCTGATCAATCAGCGCCTCAGCCCCGCCGAGCAGATCACCCAACTCGCCGTGGGCGAGCCCACCATCCTCGTCGGCGACGCGCGCTACCTCGACGCGCTGCCGGAGATCGCCGAACATCTCCCGTCCGTCGAGCACGTCGTGGCATTCGACGATCCGGAATGGCAACGCGCGGAACACCAACCGGCCGGACCCGCCGAAGTGATCGCACCCGACGACCCCGCCTGGCTGCTGTTCACCAGCGGATCGACAGGGCCGTCGAAGGGCGTGCTGCACACCCACCGGTCCATCACCACCGCGGTGCGTGGCACCGTCGCCGGACGGTCGGTGCGATCCGGTGGCGTGTACCTGCTGCCGTTTCCGATGTGCCACGTCGCGGGCTACAACATGCTGGTGCACCACGCCGCGCAGTCCACGGTGCTGCCCGTGGCGGCGTTCCGCCCCGATGCCTTCGCCGAGGCGGTCAACGCCTTTGGCGTGACGTCGTGCTCGCTGGCGCCGACCATGCTGCACGGTCTGCTTGCTCATCTCGAGAACACCGGCATCGAGCTTCCGACGCTGCGCGACATCGCGTACGGCTCCGCCGCGATCCCTGCCGACCTGCTCCGCCGCGCGCTTGCGCGACTCGACGTCGACTTCCATCAGGGCTACGGCATGACCGAAACCGGAGGCAACATCACGTTTCTCGGCGCCGCCGACCACCGTGCAGGGGCGGACGGTGACGCGGCGATCCTGGCCAGTGCGGGCAGGCCGCACGCCGAGGTGCAGATCCGGATCGCCGCGGAGAAGGACGGTGTCGGTGAAATCCTGGTCCACGGTGCACAAGTGGCCGCAGGCTACTGGCCGGAGCACGCACCGGCGACGGTGGACGGCTGGTTTCACACCGGCGACGTCGGCCGCATCGACGACGGGCGGTTGGTGGTGCTCGACCGCCTCAAGGACGTGATCATTACCGGCGGTGAGAACGTATCGTCACGCGAGGTCGAGGACGTGCTGTCGAGCCATCCGGACGTCGATCGGGTCGCGGTGGTTGGCGTGCCCGAGGAGTACTGGGGCGACGCGATCTGCGCCGTCGTCGTGGCCCGTGGCGGCGCGCGCCCGTCGGCGGAGGCGTTGGCCGCCCACGTGCGTGCGCGGATCGCCGCGTTCAAGCGTCCACGGCACGTCCTCTTCGTCGACGCGCTTCCGCTGACGTCCAACGGGAAGGTACTGAAAGAGGCCGTGCGGCAATACGCAAGGAGCGAACTCTCGTGACGGTGGTACTGGTGCACGGCAATCCAGAGACCGACGCGGTCTGGGATCCTCTGGTCGAGGCACTCGGCAGAGACGACGTGATCCGGCTGTCCCCGCCGGGCTTCGGCGCCCCGCTGCCGGACGGCTGGCCCGCGACCTACCTGGACTACCGGGACTGGCTGGAAGACGAGTTGTCACGCGTGGATGGACCCGTCGACCTCGTCGGACACGACTGGGGCGGCAATCACGTGGTCAACGTGATGATGCATCGCCCAGAGTTGGTGCGCAGCTGGGTCAGCGACATCATCGGGGTGTTCGATCCCGACTACGTCTGGCACGAGGCGGCGCTGGTGTGGCAGACAGCCGTCGAGGGCGAACGGTTGGCCGACGCCATGCTCGGCGGTACGTTGCAAGACCGAACGGACCGCATGGTCGGGCTTGGCGTGACACCCGGGGTGGCCGCAAAGATGGCGACCGCGCAGGGACCTGAGATGGCTCGAGCACTGCTCGCGCTCTACCGCTCGGCGCGCCACCCCGCCCTTGCCGAGGCGGGCCGGTCACTCGAGCGGGCCGCGGCGCGACCTGGGCTGTGCCTGCTCGCGACCGAGGACCACTACGTCGGCTCGGAGGAGATCCGGCGGCGGGCCGCGGCGCGCGCGGGAGCCCGAACCGAGGTGCTCGACGGGCTGGGCCACTGGTGGATGGTGCAGG
>JAOPVF010000005.1 GCA_025963195.1 Mycobacterium sp.
GTGTAATAGGGGACGCTCACGCCGGCGAGGACGGCGACCTCTTCGCGTCGCAGTCCGGGCACGCGGCGGGTGCCGTAATTGGGCAGGCCGACGTCGGCGGCTTTGAGCTTGGCTCGGCGGGAGGTCAGGAAATCGCGGATCTCGTTGCGCGTGTCCACTCTTACCAGGCTAAAGCCGCGCATCACGCTCTGGGGGACCCTGGGGGGGTCACCTTCACAGGGTCCCTCAGACGGCGCGGACCGGTGCTTGAGTGGAGTGCATGAGAGCAACCGTCATGTACGCCGCCGGTGATGTCCGCGTCCAGGACGTCGCTGACCCGGCGATCGTCGAGCCGACCGATGTGATCATGCGCGTGACGCGCGCCTGTATCTGCGGCAGCGACTTGTGGCCGTACGCGTCGATGGAACGCTCGGAGACCGGGCAGTCGATGGGCCACGAGGCCATCGGCGTCGTCGAGGACGTCGGATCGCAGGTCACCAAGTTCAAGAAGGGTGACGTCGTCGTGATGCCGTTCGCGTCCTCCGACGGCACCTGCACGTTCTGTCATGAGGGCCTGCCGACCGCGTGCGTGCACGTCGGCTTCTTCGGCACCAACCCCACGAATGGCGCCCAGGCCGAAGCGCTGCGCATTCCGTTCGCCGACGGCACCCTGTACCCGCTGCCGGTCGGCGAGGACGACGCGCTCATGGCGTCGCTGCTGACACTGTCAGACGTCATGGGCACCGGCCACCACGCCGCCGTCGTCGCCAAGGTCGGGCTGGGCAAGCGCGCCGCGGTCGTCGGCGACGGCGCCGTCGGCCTGTGCGCCGTCATCGCCGCCAAGCGCCTGGGCGCCGAGCAGATCATCATCATGGGCCGCCACGACGACCGAATCGCGCTGGCCCGCGACTTCGGTGCCACCGACGTCGTCTCCGAGCGCGGCGAGGAGGCAATCGAACGCGTCCGCGAACTCACCGGCGGCGAGGGCGTCCACTCGGTGCTGGAGTGCGTCGGTCACGGCGCGTCGATGGACACCGCGATCGGCATCGCGCGCCCCGGCTGTGTGGTCGGCCGCGTCGGCGTGCCGCAGCACACCGAGATCCCCGGCTCGTTGCCGGCGTTCTTCGGCAACATCACCATCGGTGGCGGCCCCGCGCCCGTGCGGGCGTACCTGGACGAGCTGCTGCCCGACGTGCTGGCCGGCCGCATCGAGCCCGGCCGCGTGTTCGACCGGAACGTCGGCCTGGACAGTGTCCCCGACGGCTACCGCGCCATGGCCGACCGCGAGGCCATCAAGGTCATGGTGACCCCATGAGCGGCCGCTTCGACAGCAAGGTCGCGTTCGTCACCGGAGCGACCAGCGGCATCGGCCGCGCCACCGCACTCGCGTTCGGGCTCGAAGGTGCCAGCGTCGTGGTCACCGATGTCGCGACCGACGGCAACCAACAGACGGCTCGCATGATCGAGCAGGCCGGCGGCCAGTCGCTCGCCGTGTCCTGCAACGTCACGCGCGCCGACGACATCAAAGCGGCACTGCACACCGCGGTGGAGCGGTTCGGCCGCCTCGACATCGCCTTCAACAACGCGGGCATCGAGCAGCCGATCAAGCCGGCCGCCGAGATCAGCGACGACGAGTGGGACCGCCTCGTGGCAGTCAACCTCCGCGGCGCTTTCCTGAGCATGAAACACGAGATCGAGCTCATGCTCCAGCACGGTGGCGGCGCGATCGTCAACACGTCGTCCGGTGCGGGCGTCAAGGGGTTCAAAGGCCAGGCCGCCTACGCCGCCACCAAGCACGGCCTCATCGGCCTCACCAAGTCGGCCGCGCTCGATTACGCCGCCTCGAACATCCGAATCAACGCCATCTGCCCCGGCATCATCGACACCGAGATGATGCGCCGGTTCACCGGCGACACCGACGAAGGCCGTGCCGCCGTCATCGCCCAGGAGCCGATCGGCCGGATGGGCCGGCCGGATGAGATCGCGGCCGCCGTGCTGTGGCTCTGCTCCGATGAAGCAGCGTTCACGATCGGTCACGCCATGGTCGTCGACGGCGGCCAGACCGCCTGACCCCTAACCGGAAGCGAGCCCTCATGCAGATCACCCGAAGCAGCATCGACACCCAGAAAGGCCCCGCTGACTGGTTCACCGGTGATGTCTACATTGACGCCGTCGCCGCGCCCGCCGGCAGCTCAACGTTCGCCGCCGCCGCCGTGCACTTCACGCCCGGCGCGCGCACCGCCTGGCACACCCACCCGCACGGCCAGACGATCTTCGTCACCGAGGGGGTGGGGCTGTGCCAGCGCGAGGGCGGTCCGGTCGAGAACATCCGTCCCGGCGACCGCGTGTTCTTCGAGCCAGAGGAGAACCATTGGCACGGCGCGGCCCCGAACCGGTTCATGGTCCACATCGCGATGCAGCAGAATGACGAGTCCGGCAGCCCCGTCACATGGGCCCGGCACGTCACCGATGAGGAGTACGGCGCCTCGCCGACGAACGCCGACTGACGAGCGCCGCTGTCACTTTCCATGGAGACAGCAGCAACGCCACCTCGGCGGCGTCTCGCAAGACGAACGGCGAACGGACATTATCTGCTGCCGTTCAGGACTCCACGACGCAAGCTGATCACCCTGTCCGAAATCGATCGGCTTTCGGGCATCTGTTCTTTCTCGCTACGGATGCATAGAGGGCGCGAATGAGAGGCCGATGATCGCTCCCTCGCTGGATTGCAGTCGAGCGACGGTCTGTCCCCGCGGCTCGGTACGTGCGTCGTGTAGCAACGTGAAGCCCTTCTCTTTAAACTCATCCGCGCCGCGATCTGGACGGCGTCAGGGTCCTCAACCTCGAACTCGACGCTCGCCTGCGGCACCGGCCGCTCCACTGGCCAGTCAGGCGTGCCGAAGCAGGCCTGCGCAGCCTGAGTCAGCGGCCAGACCCCGAACGACTTGCAACCGTCGATGTCTTCGC
>JAOPVF010000427.1 GCA_025963195.1 Mycobacterium sp.
CCGCCATCGCCGGCTCGATCGCCAGCACGGCCAGTGCTTCGTCGCCAAGGGGGTTGACCCCACGGCCCTTCGCCAGCGAATGCGCCATCAGCACGTGCAGGCACTTGACCCGGTCGGGCATGCCGCCGCCCGAGAACGTGGTACCCAGTGATTCGATGGCATCCCGCTCGGCCAGATACGACTCGTGTGCCCTGCGGTACGCAGCGGCCAATTCCTCGTCGGCCTGCAGACGCTCGGTCATGTCGCGCATCAGCCCCGAGGACTCCAACCTGCTCGCGGCGGCCGTCAACGCCGGGTGGGTGAGGTAGTACAACGTCGGGAACGGGGTGCCGTCGGGCAGACGTGGCGCGGTCTTGACGACCCCCGGCTCACCGTTCGGGCAGCGGTAGGCGATCTCGAGGACACCGCGGGGCTCGCGGCCCAGCTGCCGCCCGACCGCGGCGAGATCGGCGGGGTCAGCCACCGGGAGGCGGTGCGGGTGGAGGCGAAACCCCGGGCACCGCGGGCGCCACGGGGTCGGGGACAGGAGGCGCAGGCGGAGGACCGTGTGGCGCATCGGCGATGGTGTTCCACAGCGAGGTGTACCAGGGTTGGCCGCTTGGCGGGGCCGCGGCGTTCGTGCCGGGCAGCGCATCCGGTCCGCCGACCGGCGCCGGCAGCTGTACCTGGTAGGGAATCTCGCCAGGCATGACGAACCCGAGGCGTTCGCGCGCCTGCGCGGCGATGAACACCGGATCGGCGAGCTTGACCTTCTGCTGCTCGAGATCGCCGATCTGGGAACGCAATTGGGCCTGAATGGTCTCCAGCTGCTTCATCTCCGTCCGCTGCGCGAAGTAGGTGCGCACCGGGCCGGCGATCGTCAGGGTCAGCACGCAGATCACCGCGGCCAGGATTGCCGCGCGCCGAGCAGCCGAACCCAACCGCTGTTCGGACTGCTGCTCGGCGGCCTCGGCGATGGCCTGCCTGATCGGTTCGACGGCGACCGGTTTCTCGGTCTCCGTCGCCTCGGTCTGTTCCGGCGTGACCCGCTGCGACAAGGCGCGGGGCTCCCGCTGCACCGGCGATGCACCCCGCGGCCTACCGCGACCCGACTCGCCCGGCTTGCCCGGCCGCGACGCGGGTGTGCGCCGCTTCGGGTCTGGCCGCTTCGCGTCGGGCATATGTGAAAAGTTACTGGCTCGCGGGCGTGAACCGCGGGAACGCCAGGTCACCGGCGTAGCGCGCGGCGTCGCCGAGGGCTTCCTCGATGCGCAGCAACTGGTTGTACTTCGCGACGCGTTCGCTGCGGGCGGGCGCACCGGTCTTGATCTGCCCGCTGCCAACGGCGACGGCGAGGTCGGCGATGGTGGTGTCCTCGGTCTCGCCGGAGCGGTGGCTCATCATCGTCCGGTAGCCGCTGCTGTGGGCAAGCGCGACGGCGTCCAGCGTCTCGGTGAGCGTGCCGATCTGGTTGACCTTGACCAGGAGCGCGTTGGCGGCACCCTTCTCGATGCCGTCCTCGAGGCGCTCCGGGTTGGTGACGAAGAGGTCGTCGCCGACGATCTGGACCCTGTCGCCGATGGCCGTCGTCAGCGACACCCAACCGTCCCAGTCGTCCTCCGAAAGCGGGTCTTCGATCGACACCAGCGGGTAGGCGTCGAGCAGTTCGGCGTAGAACGCCGTCATCTGCTCGGCGGTCCTTGTCTCCTTCTCGAACGCGTAACCGGTGCCGTCGGTGTAGAACTCGGTGGCGGCGACGTCGAGTGCAAGCGCGACATCGGAACCCAGCTTGAACCCGGCCCCTTCGATGGCCGTGCTGATCAGGTCGAGCGCGGCCTTGGTGCCCGCGATGTCGGGGGCGAAACCGCCCTCGTCGCCAAGGCCGGTGGACAGGCCTTGCTTCTTCAGCACGGACTTCAGCGAGTGGTAGACCTCCGCGCCCCAGCGCAGTGCCTCCTTGAACGACGGCGCCCCGATCGGGGCGACCATGAATTCCTGAACGTCTACACCGGTGTCGGCGTGGGCGCCGCCGTTGACGATGTTCATCATCGGGACCGGCAGGATGTGCGCGTTCGGCCCGCCGATGTAGCGGAACAGCGGCAGGCCCGCGGACTCGGCGGCGGCCTTCGCCACGGCCAGCGAGACGCCGAGGATGGCGTTGGCGCCCAGCCGCGACTTGTCCGGCGTGCCGTCCAGGTCGAGCAGCGCCTGATCGATCAGGCGCTGGTCGTCGGCGTTCAGCCCGATGACGGCGGGTGCGATCTCGTCGAGGACGGCCTCCACCGCCTTCTCGACGCCCTTGCCGCCGTAGCGCTCGCCACCGTCACGCAGCTCGACGGCCTCGTGCTCGCCGGTCGAAGCGCCGGACGGCACCGCGGCCCTGGCGAACGTGCCGTCGATGAGGGCCAACTCGACCTCGACCGTGGGATTACCGCGGGAGTCGAGGATCTCGCGCGCGCCGACCTGCTCGATGATGGGCACAGGACATCTCCTTGGACGTGGTCGTTTGGTATCTGAATCGATGAGGGCGCCATCAGCCTAATGGGGGCGCCAACCCGGCGCCGATCCCGACTCCGAGGAGCTACAGCGGGTGGCCGTCGGCGTAGGCCGTGGCCCAGTCGCGGACCGTGCGGGCGTACTGGTCGGACAGGTTGTAGGCCCGCAGCGCGTCCATCCAGCCGCGCGGTTTGGCCAGGTCCTT
>JAOPVF010000452.1 GCA_025963195.1 Mycobacterium sp.
TGCAGACACGCGTCCTCGTTGGCCCCGTGGGTGAATCCGTATTTGGCGCCATTCGTCACCAGGTCGTCGATGAAGGCCCCCATGTCGAGCACCTGCACCTTCGGATCCTTCGGCAGCGAGTTCACCAGGCTCGTGTTGTAGGCGTCCGTCAGTTCGCTCACGTACTTGCGGGCCGCGTCGGACTCGAACCAGGGCAGCACCGCGAGATCGGCGAGCTTGAACACGACCAGGTGCGCAGCGCCCTTCTCCAGCATCGCCGACGCGGTCTGCGCCTCGTCCGCCGCGGCCTTCTGCACTCGTGCCCGCTCGCTCGCCATCACCTCCGGCGAAGGACTCTTGTTGTCCCGCAAGCCCTGAGCCAGCCCTTGGTCCTTGGTCAGGTCGTAGTTGTAGGCAACGTCGTTCGTTCCGATGTAGAGGGTCACCAGCTGGTCCGGGCTGAAGGTGCCGTGCTGATCCACGAAGTGCTGGAGTTGCACCGCGGTGGATATCGGCGTGCCCTCCGGATTCTGCGACACCGTGGAATAGGGGCTGTTCGCCCTGGCGCCGCCCTCGGCATAGTTCAGCCCGCCGGGACTGGGGAGACCGGGCTTGCCTTGATAGACATCGCTGTAGCTGACGGTGTGCTCATTCGGTTCGGTCGATTGGCCGAGGCGTTCGGCAACGTGTTGAGCCCACGTCATGCCAGGAATGGTGGTGAAGCGCAGACCGCCGTATGTGCCGGCGTCGGTGAGGCTGTCGCCGAAGAACACGGCTTCGCCGAACTTGACCGGCGCCGGCGTCGCGCCTTGGGTGCCCCCTGCCGACGTTTCTTGCACCGCGGGCGACTCGGCGGCAGCACCGCACGCCGTCAGCGCACCGACCGTCAGTGCGGCTGCGACCGCAGCCTGAACACGAACCAAAATGGGCATGGAGAGTTCCTTCACCGTGCGTTGAGGGTTTTCGTACGTTTGTCGGGCAGTTCCGGTTGGGCCCCGATTAGTGCGCTGCGATCAGTGGGAGACGGCCTTCTCCGCTCCGATGCCGGTGAGCGAACGCACTTCCATCTCGGCGGCGAGGGCCGGATCCTCGTCATCGGGTGACGACAAGGTGCCCACGACGCCGAGGATGAAGGCCAGCGGGATCGACACGATGCCGGGGTTGGCCAGCGGGAACCATGCGAAGTCCAGGCTGGGCAGCATCGCCGTCTTGGCTCCCGACACCGCGGGGGAGAAGACGATGAGCACGATCGTCGAGATCAGGCCGCCGTACATGCTCCACAGCGCGCCGCGGGTGTTGAACCGCCGCCAGTACAGCGAGAACAGGATCGTTGGCAGGTTGGCGGCCGCGGCGACCGCGAACGCCAGGGCGACCAGGAACGCGATGTTCTGGCCGTTGGCGAGGATGCCGAGCCCGATCGCGACGATGCCGAGCACCACGACGGTGATGCGCGATACCCGCACCTGCTCGTCCTCGGTCACTGGGTTCGTTCCGTGGGCGCTCCGCACTACGTTGGCATAGATGTCATGAGCGAACGACGTTGCCGCGGTGATGGTGAGACCCGCGACCACCGCGAGGATCGTCGCGAACGCCACCGCAGAGATGACGCCGAGCAGGACCACCCCGCCCAGTTCGAACGCCAGCAAGGGGGCCGCCGAGTTCTGCGCACCGGGGGCCGCCAGGATGGCGTCGGGCCCGACGAGCGCAGCGGCGCCGTAGCCCAGCGCCAGCGTGAACAGGTAGAACGCACCGATGAGGGTGATCGCCCACACGACGGACCGTCGCGCTTCCTTGGCGGTGGGCACGGTGTAGAAGCGCATCAACACGTGCGGCAGGCCCGCCGTGCCGAGCACCAGCGCGAGCGCGAGCGAGATGAAGTTGATCTGCGAGGTCGTCGATGCGCCGTACTGCGCGCCGGGAGCCAGCACGTCGCGGCCGGCGACGGCCTTGCTGGTGGACTCCGAGACGGCCGTTTGCGCGGCGCCGAGCATCTCGGAGAAGTTCACTCCGAACTTGGCCAGCACCATCACCGTCATCAGCGCTGCGCCGCCGATCAGCAGGACGGCCTTGATGATCTGCACCCACGTGGTGCCCTTCATCCCGCCGATCAGCACGTAGGCGATCATCAGCAGGCCGACGACCGCGATGACCACGGCCTGGCCGAGCTGGCTCGAGATGTTGAGCAGCAGGGCCACCAAACCCCCGGCGCCAGCCATCTGTGCCAGTAGGTAGAACAGGCACACGGCCATGGTGGTGGTGGCTGCGGCCATCCGGACCGGCCGTTGCTTGAGCCGGAAGCTCAGCACGTCGGCCATGGTGAACTTGCCTGCGTTGCGCAGCAATTCGGCGACGAGTAGCAAGGCGACCAACCACGCGACCAGGAAGCCGATCGAGTAGAGGAAGCCGTCGTAGCCGTACACCGCGATGGCGCCGGCGATCCCGAGAAAGCTTGCGGCGGAGAGGTAGTCACCAGATATCGCGATGCCGTTCTGAGGCCCGGTGAACGAGCGCCCCGCGGTGAAGAACTCGGCGGCGGTGGTGTTCTTCTTGCTGGCGCGGATGACGATGAAGAGCGTGATGACGACGAAGAGGACGAAGATGCCGATGTTGGCGGCGGGATTGCCGACGGTGGCGCCTGCGGCGAGGAGTTTCATGATGCGTTGCCTTCGAACTCGTTGCGGATGGCTTCGGCCCGTGGATCGAGCTCACGGTTGGCGAATCGGACGTAGATGCCGGTGATGATGAAGGTGGTCAGGAACTGGCCAAGGCCGACGAGCAGGCCGACGTTGACGTTGCCCCAGACCTTGATCGCCATGAAGTCGTGGGCGAACGCGCCGAGCATCACGTAGGCGGCGTACCAGATCAGGAACACCGCGCTCATCGGGAAGACGAAGCGGCGCAATCTGCTTCGCAGTTCCTGAAACTCCGGGCTGGCCTGGATCTGCAGGAAGTCGAGGTTGCTTGCGTCGGCTCCGCGGGGCGGAAGGTCAATTTCGGGCACGGTCACTCCTGATCTCACGGTGAACTCGCTCTGCGGCGAACTTAATTGAGATGTGGGTCACATACCCCGGCTTCCCGGTGGCTACACGGCGAAGACCTCGAGTGATGCGGTAAGCGGTCGATCGACGGCGATGAGCGGTCAGCCGCCGCGAGGCACGCGCTCCACGCCCATCCCGAGCCGCTCTGGGACGTGCATCTGCGCGAAGATCCTCGCCACGTCGGGCGGTCTGGTCGATGCCGTGACACGGCTGACCACCACCATCGTCAGGAATGCGAGAGGGACGGTGACCGCGGCCGGGTAGCCGACGACGACGGCAGGCCACCCGCCGAGCAGGTGCTCGTCGACGACACCAGTGACCGCCAATGTCGTTGCCACTCCGGACGTCACACCGCCCACCGCCAGGCCGCAGACGGCGCCGACACTGGTCAACCCCCGCCACCAGATGCCAAGAACCAGAAGCGGACACAGGGTCGACGCGGCGACCGCGAACACCAAGCCGACGCTGCGGGAGAGCTCCAGCGACGATGCGAGCAGCGAAAGGGGGAGCGGCACCATGCCGCCGATGACGGCGGCCACCCGGAAGTCGCGGACCCGTCCGCCCAGCACGTCCGTCGACAGTGCGCCGGCGATGCTG
>JAOPVF010000074.1 GCA_025963195.1 Mycobacterium sp.
GCCCCACCGGTTTGACGAACGGCGCTTCCTAGCGTGTCGTGTGCGAATAGGCCATTACATGATCGTGCGCTTACAGCCGGAATCGACTGCGCCGCTGTGCAATCCGTGGGATACCGCAACAACGCCTGGGCCCACGTCAACGTGTCTGCGGGATGACGCGCTAGCAGGACTACACGGCGGCCGGCGTGACCTCCACGATGATCTGTTTGGTCAGTGGTTGGCCACTCTGCTGGCTGTGGTCGGCGATCGCGCACAACACGTTCAACTCGGGCATGTAGCCGAATACGCTGCCGCGCGGGGTGTTTTAGGCCACGGCACGGTACCCGTATACCGATCGGGTGCTGCCGTCGCGGGCGAAGCTGGTGATGTCGATGAGGTCGAATTCCTCGAGTCCGCGCTCGCGCATGTCGTCGGCACTCATGAACAGAGCGGGGTGCCCTTCGTCGCTACTTCGGGATGTAGTCGAACTCGTCGGGGTTGGGGCCAGTTCTCCCGGCTTCGCCCTTGTCGAGCCCGGTGATCGCGTCCATGTCGGAGCCGTCCAGCTCAAAGTCGAACAAGGCGAAGTTCTCCTTGATTCTTTCCAAAGTCACCGACTTGGGAAACACGATGTCGCCCCGCTGAATGTGCCAGCGCAACACCACCTGTGCGGGTGACTTGCCGATAGCGTCGGCGATTTTCTTGATCACCGGGTCGCCGAGCACCTTGCCCTGGGCGATCGGCGACCATGCCTCGGTCGCGATGCCGTGCTCGTTGTCATAGGCACGGACCGCGTCGTTGGTGAAGTACGGATGTGCTTCGATCTGGTTGGCTGCAGGGACGGTGCTGGATTCCTTCGCCAGTCGCTCGAGATGTTCGACCTGGAAGTTGGACACTCCGATGCTGCGGGCGCGTCCGTCGGCTGCGAACTCCTCGAGGACATTCCAGGTCGACACGAAGTCACCGTCGTAGAGCGTCGGAAGGGGCCAGTGGATCAGGAACAGATCGACGTAGTCGGTTTCGAGCGCGCTCAGTGTTCCGTCGAAAGCCCGTCGTGCGTCGTCGGGCTCGTGGAAGCCGTTGTTGAGCTTGCTGGTGATGTAGACATCGGCGCGGTCCAAACCGGCGTCCCGGACACCCTGGCCGACTTCCTTCTCGTTTCCGTACATCTCTGCCGTGTCGATGTGCCGGTAGCCGATGTCGAGTGCCGCCTTGACCGCCTCGGCGGTCTCATTTGGCGGGATCTGGAAGACGCCAAAGCCAAGCTGCGGGATTCGCGCACCCGTGTTCAGTTCGATTGAGGGAACGTCGCTCATTTTTTCTCCTATCAGTAGTTGCCATCCACCATTGCGCTTCGGCTGGCCCAGGTCGTTACCGGTGGCACCCAACGGGAACCCCCGCTAGCAACAAGGCCGATCACATTTGCCGCCATGACGGCTTCGTCGGGTCGACCAACTGAATGTCAACGGGGCCAAGACCGAAGATGGCGATGACGGCCGGATCGGTCTGACCGTGCGGCACACCGTCGTAGTGCGGAGTTCGAGCACTACGTTTCACATATCCACCCGAGCCGACAGGTCGCGCATCGTCCGGCGTGAAATCGTCTCCACTGTTTACCCACCAGGTGCCTGCCACGACGACGCAAATCCGATCGGTCGCATACGTGTGAGGAGCACTGAACCAGCCGGGATGCCATCTCATCATCACGAGGTAGGGACCGGGCTCGTTGAGATCGCCGTAGAGCGAGGCCATTTCGCCGCTGCCGCGCGGCAAGTTGCCCCACGCTTCGAACGACATCTCGTTTAGCGGTAGGACGAATGTGTCCTTTGGATCGGGAGGGGTAGCGTGCGCGATGGCCGGGGACGTCATACCCGGGGCGACCGCTGCCAACAGAAGCGGCGCGGCCAGCAACGAGCGTCTGTTCAAATCCATGTGACTCATCGGCAACCTTCCAACGCATGGCGTCTGGCGTTACCCAAGCTGACCACGTCGTAGTTTCCAGACTGCGCCGCATAGAGCCACAGATCAAGCGTGGGGCCCGACGTTGGCCGCCGTTATGCAGCAGCAGGAATCCACGTTGGTTGCTGGCGGTAAGGCGTTGATGGACGCCAGCATCGATGACATCTGGTCGCGCGACGGACAACCTGGTATTCATGATCACCCTTCCGTTGGAGCGTCCTGACCGGCCTGCCGGTAGGCATCGGGCTACTGCGCCGACCGGCTTGCGGGCCAACTCCTGGTGGACACTGGCCGGTGTCTGTATCGGCGTGATCATGGTGGGCCGGGACGCGTCAGTGGTGGCGTCGCCAATTCGCGCATCGCGCTCGATCCGCATGCCTCGCTGGCGGACCTGCGGTGGATTACCGATGCGTACATGTTGACCGGCCTGCATTCCGCGATGGTCATCGCCTCGGCCGCCGCCGGCATCGGCGCACTACTGGCCCTGTTCGCCACCGGCGGGCGAGACGCAGACGCCGTATGAATCGGGCACTCGTGGTGGGGGGATCGCTCGGCGGGCTCACGGCTGCGCTGGTTCTCAGGGACCGGGGATGGGACGTCGACGTTCTGGAGCGCAGTGCGGTGCCGCTGGAAGGGCGCGGCGCCGGCATCGTCGCGCACCCGAGCACCATTCGTTATCTGGTGGAGCGGGCCGGCAGGGCGATTGGCGACATCGGGGTGTCGGCCAGCAGGCTTCGGTATCTCGGAGATGACGGCGCCATCGCTGACGAGCGACCCTGCGCATACCGGTTCGCATCGTACTTCGAGTTGTATCGAGGCTTGTTGGACGCGTTCGGCGCCGAGCATTACCACCTATCGACTGAGCTCGTGCACCTCGAGAACCGGGCCGATGAGGTCGCGGTGTCATTGACCGACGGTCGGACGTTGACGACCGATCTCGTGGTGTGCGCCGACGGCATCCGTTCCACGGGGCGACGGATTCTGTTGCCGCACAACGAACCACGCTATGCCGGGTATCTGGCGTGGCGCGGCACCATCGACCGCGATCAACTGAGCGCGCGCACGGCGGACGTCTTGCGCGACGCGGTCACCTACCGGATCCTCCCCCGCGGCCACCTGCTGACCTATCCCATTCCGGGTCCGGAGGGGTCCGTGCTGTGCAACTGGCTCTGGTATCGCAATGTCGCTGAGGGCGAGCACCTGGCTGACCTGCTCACGGATCGACATGGTTCCAGAGCCGCGCTGACCGTGCCGCCCGGTGCGGTCCAGACCCAGCATGTCGAACAGCTACATTCGGCGGCGGACACCGAGCTCCCGGCGCCGCTCGCCGAGGTCGTCCGACACAGCGCCGATCCGTTCATCCAGGTGATCGTCGACCTAGGGGTTCCGCAGTTGACCTTCGGTCGAATCTGCTTGATTGGCGACGCGGCATTCGCGCTGCGGCCACACATCGCTGCGGGCACCGCCAAGGCGGCCGACGATGCCTGGCAGCTGGGCGAGGCTCTGCTCGGCGCCACTCCGCGGCACGTCCCACTTCGGTTGAAGGGCTGGGAAGCTCGCCAGCTACCGGTGGCCCGGCGTGCCATGCAACGGGCCCGAGTGGCCGGTCGGAGCTTGCAGATCGACGGCACCTGGCGGGTCGGCGACCCGGCACCATTCGGGCTGCGCGTAGCCGGCGACAGCACGCTGCCGGCAGGTGAGGACCACAACGGAGACACAGTTGGGCACGCTCGAAGCGCAGTGCCAGAGGGTTGGCTGACCCGATTCCTGAGAAGGAATTCTCGATGAGCTACCCGGAGCGCCGACCGCTGATCCTGATGCCATTTCGTGGAGTCGGTTGGACGCGCTGCGATATCGCCTGCACCTCAAGGCAGTTCACGAATGATCAAGGGAATCCCCACACAATTTCAGTACTTCCCACTCGCCCGAGAACAGCGAGAGCACGACCAGCGCACGGGTTCGGTCACACCGCTACCGTTCCCGACGATGGATCCGGCCGGGTTAGGCCACCCCGGGGGTTAAGAGATCTTGGGCGGACCGCAGTGCGGCATCGAGCTCATCGAGGGTGAGCCCGTCCGTACGGGTGAGGTGGATCTCGATCTGGTACTCCGGCTGGCCGGTGGTGCCGAAGATCGGCAGGACCACGAATTCGGCGGTGTCTAGTTCTGTCTCCAGCGTCCCAGTCACCGACTGCAGAGTGACCATGGTCATCAGGGTGCTCAGTTGGCGCGTCACCGATGTGGCAGGTTCCAGCGAAGCGAGAAGGCCGACGAGGCGATCGTGCAGCGACACGGAGGCGTCGTCGAAACGCCACGCTCCGTAGCCCCGGTGCCGGATATCGCCGAGCACCCGCCGATGGTCCTCGATGTCGGTCTGGGTTAGCCGTGGCGTGACGCGTTGCAGCCAGTTCGCGACGGCCACGTCATCACGCCACGCCATCGCCACCAGACCGAATGGCGGATCGATCGGGAAGTGATGACCAACCGCGTGCTCACCGTCGGTGGCATGCCCGACGGTGTCGACCGTGGTCAGATGCCGGTCGTCGATCTTGGACATCGAGCAGCCGGCACCGAGGCGCTCGTGCAGCTCCACTAGCGCTTCGCGGCCACGGTCGAGCAACGGGAACTGCCTACGCAAACCGTGTACCAGGCCGAACAATCCGCTGCCCAGCCCATATCGACGGTCGTCGAAGCGGGCCACCCAACCGCCTAATTCCAGCTCGGCCAGCACCAGCGCACACGTCGACGTGGTGATGCCACACCGCCTGGCCAGTTCGGCCGACGTGTAGCCGTCGATTGAATCCGCCAGTGCCTCAACCACGTCCATCACGCGGCGGGTCGGTGGTGACTTCGGCGTTGACTTGCCCACAATCACTTCCCTACTATGCGTCCAAATACTCAATATCGATGTCCTGATAATAGGAGACAAATGGCAATCAAGGTAGGTGTCTGGGGGCCGGGTTCGATGGGCGTCATCGCACTGCGCGCGGTGATCGACCACCCCGAGTTGGAGCTGGTCGACCTCGTCGTGCACAGCGACACCAAGGCCGGCCGCGACGCAGGCGAACTGTGTGGGATCGATCCGGTGGGCGTGCTCGCCAGCCAGGATCCGGACGAGTTGCTCACCGGTGACGCCGACGTGGTGGTCTACGCGGCGGCAGGCAACCTCCGCGTCCTCGAGGCGCTCGGGGACATGGTGCGGATCCTGCGGGCTGGCAAGAACGTGGTGTCCTGTTCGGTGGTGCCGCTGGTCTATCCCGACGCCGTCGATGCGGCGTTCACCGGTCCGCTTCGGGACGCCGCACTGGCCGGTGGGAGCTCGTTCTTCACCACCGGCATCGACACCGGCTTCGCCAACGACGTTTTGCCGCTCGCATTGTCGGGAGTCTCCCGCAACATCGACACGATTCACGTCACCGAGATGTTCAACTACGCCACCTACCCGGACCATGACGCCGTCTACGAGATCCTGGGCTTCGGCAAGCCCCCGGAATTCGCCGCCATCGCCGCCATGCCGGGCGTCTTCACCTACGGCTGGGGACCCGTCCTGCACCAATTGGCCGCGGGACTCGGCGTCCAGATCGACGACCTCGCCGAGGACAACGCGCGCATTGCCACCGACGAGGCCTTCGACACCCCGACCGGTCACATACCGGCTGGGACCATCGCCGCGATGCGCTCGACGCTGACCGGATACGTCGACGGCGAGCCGAAATTCGTGGTGGACCACGTCACCCGGATGCGCGACGACATCGCGCCGGAGTGGCCCCAGCCCAGCATCGCCATCACACCGAAGGATCTCGGCTACGGCGGCGCCTCCGGCCGTGGCGCCTATCGCGTCGAGATCGAGGGATCGCCGAGCATCCGCTGCGAACTCGAATTGGCGGAGAACCACGACCACGATCTGGGCGCCCGCATGGCAGGCGCATCCCGGATGGTCAACGCGATCCCGGCGGTCGTCGCCGCCGCGCCAGGCCTGCTGTCTGCGCTGGATCTGCCGCTGATCACCGGCACCGGTCTGCTCAAGCCGGTACCCGGTCCCTCACCGGACAGCCGGGTAGTAGGCATTCGCTGACGACATTGCGGTCAGCACCAATGACACCGGCGCCATGAGACGCGATCCTGGGAACCATGGTCGACAAACCCTCGGTCCGCGTCGTTCGGCGTGACCACCTCTCGAACGACACCCCGCAGACCTCGGGGCTGTTCCGGCAGGTCGCCTTCGACAGCCGCAACCCCGACGCCAAGGTGCTCAGTGCCTTCCTCACCACCGTGCAACCCGGCGCCGCGACAGGCGCACACCATCATGGCGATCAAGAGACGATCCTGTACGTGCTCGAAGGCACGGCCAGATACCGATGGGGCGACCATCTGGAACACGTCGCCGAAGCGGGCCCGGGAGACTTCGTCTTCATTCCCGCGCACACGGTGCACCAGGAGATCAACGCATCCACTGACAACCCGACCGTCTGGGTTGTCACCCGTTCGGACCCGGACCCAATCGTGGTCAACCTTCCGGAACTGGAC
>JAOPVF010000477.1 GCA_025963195.1 Mycobacterium sp.
TGGGGCAAGGCGGCCGACGACAGCGGGCGGTTCCGCAGCCGCGCCGAACTCGACGATCTCTACGGGTTCCTCAGCCCGGACGACAAGACGGTCGTGTACTGCCGCATCGGCGAGCGGTCCAGTCACACCTGGTTCGTGCTGACCCATCTGCTCGGGCTGCCCGGCGTGCGCAATTACGACGGCTCGTGGACCGAGTGGGGCAACGCGGTGCGCGTGCCCGTCGCGGTCGGGTCCGAACCAGGTGGAGCGCCTGGAGCCTCATGAGCATGCCGGCCGCGCTGGCCGAGGTGGTGTCCGACTTCGCCGATATGCAGGGGCAGGACAAGCTGCAGCTGCTGCTGGAGTTCGCGAACGAATTGCCGCCGCTGCCAGCCGATCTCGAAGAAGCGGGCATGGAGCCGGTGCCCGAGTGCCAGTCGCCGCTGTTCCTGCACGTCGACGCGTCGGACCGGGCGCACGTTCGGTTGTTCTTCAGTGCCCCTGCCGAGGCGCCAACGACGCGTGGATTCGCCGCGATCCTGGCCGCCGGGCTCGACGACCACACGGCCGACGAGATCCTGGCCGTACCCGACGACTTCTACTCCGAACTGGGTCTTGCGGCGTTGATCAGCCCGCTGCGGCTACGCGGCATGTCGGCCATGTTGGCGCGGATCAAGCGGCGCCTTCGCGCGGCCTGAGTGACGGAGATTTCCCTACCCGTCGGTAACCAATACCGGCTCGCCGGGCTCTTGTCGCGCCCCTTAAACTGCGCGGGATACATTCTTAAAGACATTTCTTAGAGACACATGCCATCAGGAGGCGCGCAGTGCCCAGCCACGCCAGCTCGAAGATCACGAAGGTGCTCGTCGCCAACCGCGGTGAGATCGCCGTCCGAGTGATCCGCGCAGCCAAGGACGCCGGGCTGGCCAGCGTGGCCGTGTACGCCGAACCCGACGCCGACGCTCCCCACGTACGGCTCGCGGACGAGGCGTTCGCCCTTGGCGGCCAGACCTCCGCCGAGTCGTACCTGGTGTTCGAGAAGCTTCTCGACGCTGCCGAGAAGTCCGGCGCCAACGCGATCCACCCGGGCTACGGATTCCTATCCGAGAACGCCGACTTCGCGCAGGCCGTCATCGATGCGGGTCTGATCTGGATCGGGCCGAGCCCGCAGTCGATCCGCGACCTCGGCGACAAGGTCACTGCCCGTCACATCGCCGCGAAGGCGAAGGCTCCGTTGGTCCCTGGCACGGCAGAGCCCGTCAAGGACGCCGACGAGATCGTCGCGTTCGCCAAGGAATTCGGCGTTCCCATCGCCATCAAGGCGGCGTTCGGCGGCGGCGGGCGCGGCATGAAGGTGGCCCGCACCATCGAGGAGATCCCCGACCTGTTCGAGTCGGCCACCCGCGAAGCGGTTGCGGCGTTCGGCCGTGGCGAGTGCTTCGTCGAGCGCTACCTTGACAAGCCGCGCCACGTCGAGGCGCAGGTCATCGCCGATACGCACGGCAACGTCGTCGTCGCAGGCACCCGGGACTGCTCGCTGCAGCGCCGCTTCCAGAAGCTGGTGGAAGAAGCGCCGGCGCCGTTCCTGACCGACGCGCAGCGCAAGGAGATCCACGAGTCCGCCAAGCGGATCTGCAAGGAGGCCGGTTACTACGGCGCGGGGACCGTCGAATACCTGGTCGGCCAGGACGGCCTGATCTCGTTCCTCGAGGTGAACACCCGACTGCAGGTCGAGCATCCCGTGACCGAGGAGACTGCGGGCATCGACCTGGTGCTGCAGCAGTTCAAGATCGCCAACGGCGAGGTGCTGGACCTCACCGAGGACCCGACGCCTCGCGGGCACTCCATCGAGTTCCGCATCAACGGCGAGGACGCGGGCCGCGGCTTCCTGCCGGCGCCCGGCCCGGTCACCCGGTACGACATTCCCACCGGACCCGGCGTGCGACTGGATTCCGGTGTCGAGGCCGGCTCGGTCATCGGCGGCCAGTTCGACTCGATGCTGTCCAAGCTGATCGTCACCGGCGCCACCCGCGACGAGGCGCTGGCCCGTTCGCGGCGCGCGCTCGACGAGTTCAAGGTCGAGGGCCTTGCCACGGTCATCCCGTTCCACCGCGCCGTCGTATCCGACCCCGCCTTCATCGGCGACGGTGAGGGCTTCACCGTCCACACCCGCTGGATCGAGACCGAGTGGGACAACAAGATCGAGCCGTTCACCGGCGGTGAGCCCCTCGACGAGGATGACGCCCTCCCGCGTCAGAGGGTCGTCGTCGAGATCGGTGGCCGTCGCGTCGAGGTGTCGCTGCCCGGGGACCTCGCGATCGGCAACGGCGGTGGCGGGGCCGGCGCGGCAGGTGTGATCCGCAAGAAGCCCAAGCCCCGCAAGCGTGGCGCGCAGGGTGGCGCAGGCGCCTCGGGTGACTCCGTGACCGCGCCCATGCAGGGCACCGTGGTCAAGGTCGCCGTCGAGGAGGGCCAGACGGTCGCCACGGGCGATCTCATCGTGGTGCTCGAGGCCATGAAGATGGAGAACCCGGTCACCGCACACAAGGACTGCACGATCACGGGGCTCGCCGTCGAAGCAGGTACCGCCGTCACGCAGGGCACCGTCCTCGCGGAGATCAAGGACTAACGATCTCTTAGCGAGCGCGACGGGGTGACCAGGCTGTCCCTCTGAAGTCGCGTGCCGAAGTACTCAGCGTTCGGGTCGACGACGATGGTCGCACAAGAGC
>JAOPVF010000479.1 GCA_025963195.1 Mycobacterium sp.
GACGGGCCGATCTGGTCGAGCCACGTGTGGTGGTCGATGCCGGCGGAGATGGTGGTCGGCGACACCGGGCCAACCGCGGCCTGGGCGGCGGGAGCGGCGAAGCCGAGAACGCCTGCAATCAGGCCGCTGGCGACGATGGTGGTGAATCCGAACTTCTTCATGTGCGTGTACTTCTTTCTTCTCTCGGTGGGTCCGTCCGTGTCCGGGTGGGTCGCGGTTCGGAGCCCGTGTCGGCCGGTTCGGGATTTCCGCACTTGCCGTACAGGAATCTGAAACGCTGAGGTCAGGGGGTTAATTCCGTTGGCAGGATCTGATCGACACGTGGCAGCAATGACGTGTGAGGGCGGTTGTGTGAACGCCGATGAGCGACGTGGATCACTTGTCCCGCAAGAAAATATGGGGTCAATCCGGCTGAAAGGAGAAGGGAGGCACCCGGTGCCGGCGGACGCTACTTGAAGCGCTTGTAACAGAGGTCGCGATCGCCGCTCAGACCGGAGCGGTAGGCCACGATGCGGGTGAAGCCGGCGGGCACCGTTTGACCGTCTGCGTTGCTGCCCGCCAAGCCATTGGTCAACAACCCGGCCACGGCCTCGTCGAGGTCTCCCGCCGTGAGCGTCAAGCCCTTACCACTGGGCAGCTCAATCGGCTCGGACATTGCGCGCTGCGCCACTCCGGTCAGGCACGCCGTCCGCATGGCGGCCACTGGCGTGTCGACGGGGTCGCCGTTCTCGTGCTGCATGGCCAGGGCGTAGCGCGACGTCACGACCGACAGCGCGCTGTTGTCGCCCTGCAGTAGGACGTAATTGGACTCGTCGGCCGCCTCGCCGAGCTTCTTCAGCGATGGCAGGTCGACGGAGATGGTGTTCGTGTCGGGGCAGTACGACACCGGAGGGCTGGGCTGGGCGTCTTTGCACGATTCGGTGTCGTAGGACAGCTTCGGCGCGTCATTCGGCTTGTACACCTCGCCGAGGACCTCCATCAGGGTGTCGACGGTGTCCTCGTCGATCGCCACGTCGCCGCTTTGCACGTCGCCGGTCTGATCGAGGGGCAGCGCCATCGGCAGGTCGCCGCGCCGTCCCTCGATCTCGTTGAGGTCGATCTTGGCGCATTCCGAGGCACCCGAGACGAACCCCATCTGAAAGGCGCTGACCCGGTCCAGCGCCGTCCCGTGGCCCGCCTCGAGCATCTCGGTGTCCTGCGGACCCAGGATCGGGTCGCGCAGCGTGATCACCGCGGCCAACACGTGGTTGAGACCGTCGCCCGTGCTCAGCGAGAACCGGGGGGATTGGCCCTCGGCAACCCAGCGGATGTAGGTCCCGGCGAAGCAGTCGGCCTGTTGCTCGCTGACGATGGTGGTGGAGGAGTCGTCGACGATCCCCGCCATGTGCTGGATGGCGTGCCCGTACTCATGGGCCATCAGGGCCGCGATCGAGACGTCGCCGAAGAACTGCTGGCCGGTGGGGACCATCACGGCCCGGTCCCACGCCATGATCTTGCGGCTCGGGCAGTAGAACGCGTTGGGCTCCTGGTAGGTCTCCGTCCCGCACACCGCCGGGCTGGACGGGTCCTGCGAGTCGTAGGAGACGAGGTGCTCGATGGGTGTGAACGTGCCGGTCAGCGTCGGGCTGTAGTTCTTCTCCCAAAAGTCGGCGACGTCGTTGACGGCCAGCAGCGTCAACTTGTCGATGCCTCCGCCGTCGGTGTCCTGCACGTCACCGGTCGGCTCGGGAGCGTTGTCCCGGAGACCGCTGGGGCCGTCCTCGGCAGGGAGGCCGCCCGCGCGGAACGGGTCGTAGAGCGTGGACACCGCGCGCCCCTCGGTGACCGTCGAGCATCCCGCGATGAGCAATCCCGCGCACATGGCGCTGACCGCCGCCACCACTCTGCTGACTCGAATCATGTCCTGACGATCTCGTGAAGGGACCAGTGCGCAGAGGGTATAACGCGGGGGTCGGGTGCGGGCCTCGTCGCGGGGTGCCGCGGCCCGAGTGAGGCGGCGGGATACCCGAATGCACCGGTTGCCAAACCACCGCGCCGATGTTGCCCGCACCACGGTGATGGCATGAAAAGCCGTTCTTACCAGAGTATTAGACGCCACTCCCGGACGCCTTATATTTGCGGCCTACGTTCGGGATCGAGGTTCGCACCGAGCGGATCATCGAAATGAGGCTTCCCATGGCTACCACCTTCCGGTACGGAAACCCCGCCTTCGATTGCGACGGCGCTCAGCTTCATGCGCACTGCCGTCAACTGGCCACCGTGGTGGGCGTCAGCGGCGCCATCCACCCGGACAACCTCAACGGCCTCACCGCGTACGCCGGCCGGTTCGTCCTCGGTGACAAGCCCTTCGTGCTCGATCTTTCGGGGGTCCGTTCGCTTCGCGGCGACTGCAGCGCACTGCTGGACGCCGTCGACGAGCGCTGCGGTGCCACGGGTGTCGAGTGGGCGCTGGTTGCGTGCGACGAGGTCGTCGACGCACTTGGCCTGACGGACGACGACCCGGTCACCATCGCGCGCTCGCTTCCGGTGGCGCTCAATCACTTCGCCGACGAGATCGGTGCCCGTCGCCGGTTGCTGCTGCCGATGCTCGGCAGGACCGCCTGATCGACTAGGACAGCACGCCGCGCAGGACCAAGAGCGCCAGTTCCCGCGCGGCGCGATCAGTGTCCTTGACCCGGCGCACACACACCGCGTACCAGGCACCGCCTGCGATCACGTCCAGCACGGTGTCCGCGCTGACGACTGACCTCGCTACGCCCTCGGTCACCGCGTCGTCGAGTCTCGCGGCGAGTCGACCGCGCACGGCGGCCTCGAGTCGGTCGCTGAGCACCTTGCGCATCCGCCGGTCCGAGCGGAGGTCGACGAGCAGGCCGGGGATCGACTCGCGCACCACGGGGTCGCCGTACATGACGATGGCGCCGTGGCACAGCCGGGTGATCTCGGCGGCGAAGTCGTCCTCGGGGACACCGGGACCGACGTCGGGGAATGCCGCTTCGTGCACGAGGTGCGCCTTCGACGTCCACCTGCGGTAGATCGCCGGCCTGCTGACCCCGGCAGTGACGGCGATGAGGTCGATGGTGGTCGCCGAGTAACCGCGTTCCACCAACAGGCGACGGGTGGCCGCCAGCACTGACGCATCGATCGAGGGATCACGCCGCGACCCCTGGCGGCGGTGCCTCGGCGTCGCCGAACCCGTCTCCACGTTCGCTCCCTCAACCGTCGATTAGTCGTTACAGTGTGTCACAACAAACGTGCGCATGTCGCAAGTCCAGGGAGGCAGTCGAATGACCAGCGGAACCACCCGGCAGTTGGCGGGCATCGGCGAGGACGGCCTGCACCTCTACACGTGCCCACTGTGTGAAGCGATGTGCGGATTGGAGATTCAGGTCGCCGACGGCAAGGTCGCCAGCATCCGTGGCAACCGCGAGGACACCTGGAGCGCAGGCCACATCTGCCCGAAGGGCGCCACGCTCGGCGCGGTGCATCATGACCCGGACCGCATCCGCCAGCCGATGATCAAGGTCGACGGAGAATGGCATGAGGTCACATGGGACGCGGCATTCAGGCGGTGCACGGAACTGCTCGCCCCGGTGATCGAGAAATACGGCATCGGCGCAGTCACCGCCTACACCGGGAACCCGCTGGCGCATTCGTTCTCGCTGGCCCGCTATGCCGGTGTGCTGCTTGGGATGTCGGGCATGCCTATGACCTACTCGCCCGGCACCATCGATCAGTGGCCGAAGAACCTGTCGTCCCATCTGATGTACGGCGGCTGGTGGCTGTTCCCGGTTCCCGACATCCAGCGCACCGACCTGCTCGTCGTGATGGGCGCCAATCCCGCGGCGTCGCAGGGATCGCTGCTCGCCGCGCCCGACGTGATGGGGATCATCGACGGAATTCGCAAGCGCGGCAAGGTGATCGTCATCGATCCGGTCCGCACCGCCACCGCCGCGCGCGCCGACGAATGGCTACCCATCACCCCGGGAACGGATGCGGCGCTGCTGCTGGCCGTCGTGCACACGCTGTTCGACGAGGAGCTGGTATCGCTGGGCGCCGTCCAGCCCTACATCGACGGTCTTGCGAGAATGCAGGAGGTGGCTGCCGACTGGTCACCGGAACGCGTCGCCGAGGCCACCGGCATCACCGCACCGAGGATCAGGGAACTGGCCCGCACACTCGCCGCCACGCCGCGGGCGGTGGTCTACGGCCGAATCGGGTTGTGCAATCAGGAATTCGGCAGTCTCGCCAGCTGGTTGGTGGACGTCGTCAACATCCTGACTGCCCACTTCGACGCCCCTGGCGGGCTGATGTTCCCAAGGGCTGCGGCATGGTCGATCACCGTGCAGCCGCAGCCTGGCCTCGAGGACGGGCTGGCCGAGTTCGGCCGGTTCCGCACCCGGGTGCGTGGCGCCAAGGAGGTGTTGGGGCAGGTCCCGGTGTCGTGCATGGCCGAGGAGATCGCGACGCCGGGGGAGGGCCAGATCAAGGCGCTCATCACCGTCGCGGGCAACCCGGTGTTGTCCACGCCCGGCGGCGACAAGCTCGACGAGGCGCTCCCGCAACTAGAGGCGATGATCGCCGTCGACCTGTGGCTCAACGAGACCACCCGGCACGCCGACGTGATCCTGCCCGGCCTCTCGCCGCTGGAACAGCCGCACCACGACGACCTGATCCTGAACTTCGCGGTGAACAGCATCGCGAACTATTCGCCACCGGTGTTCCAGGCCGCCGATCCCGACCGTCCAGAGGAGTGGGAGATCCTGATCCGACTCACCGGGCTGTGCACCGGCACCCCCGCCGAGGACGTCGACGTCGCCGCGATCGACGATGGGTTCTTCGACTACATGGCCTTCACCCAGGGCCTCGACGGCGCGCAGCTTCGAGCCAGCTATGAGCAGGGCGGCCCCGAACGGGTATTGGACCTGACCCTGCGCACGGGTCCGTTCGGCGACCGCTACGGAGAGAACCCCGACGGCCTGACCCTTGAGAAGTTGAAGGCTCAAACCGACGGGATCAACTACGGGCCGATGGTCCCGCAACTGCCTGGCGTCCTGGGTACCGCCGACGGCAAGGTGCGCCTCGCCCCGCAATACCTGCTCGACGACCTGCCCAGGCTGGCCGCGCGCCTCGACCGCGAGCCCGACGAGCTGGTTCTGGTCAGTCGACGTCACCTGCGGTCCAACAACTCCTGGCTGCACAACGTCGCACCGCTGATGAAGGGCAGGGAGCGGTGCACCCTGCTGATGCACCGCGACGACGCCGGCCGGCGCGGCGTGGCCAACGGCGACGTCGTCACCGTCACCTCGTCGGCGGGCCGAATCGACGTGCCAGTGGAGGTGACCGACGCCATCAAGCCGGGGGTGGTGTCGATGCCCCACGGCTGGGGCCACGGCAAGGCCGGAACCCGGCTGGCAGTCGCCAACGACTCCCCCGGCGTCAACACGAATGTGTTGTCGCCGCCGGAATTCCTCGACGAGCCGTCCGGAAACGGGGCTCTCAACGGCATCCCGGTGACGGTGGTCGCCGTCGGCGCCTGATAGAGATTCGGGATGGGAAAGAACGAGCGCTCCAAGATCGTCATGAGCGACGACGAGATCGTCGACTTCATCGATCACAGCCGCACCGCGACCATGGCGACGCTGTCGGCCGACGGCAAGCCGCACCTGGTGGCCATGTGGTACGCCGTCCTCGACGGCGAGATCTGGTTCGAGACCAAGGCGAAGTCGCAGAAGGCGGTCAACCTGCGCCGCGACCCGACGATCACCGTGATGATCGAAGACGGGAAGACCTACGACACGCTGCGGGGAGTGTCGATCGACGGCCGCGCCGAGATCGTCGACAGCGACCCGGATCTGCTTCTGCGCGTGGGAATTAGCGTGTGGGAGCGCTACACCGCCCCGTACACCGAAGAGATGAAGCCCTACGTCGACCAGATGATGAACAATCGCATCGCGGTGCGGGTCGTGCCGACCCGGCTGCGCAGCTGGGACCACCGCAAGCTCGGGATGCTCGAAATGCCGGTGGCCGGGTCGACCGCGCAGTACCTGACCTAAGCGCTCAACCCGCCGACCCTGGCGCGAAACCGGGGTTGGCCAGGGCCGTGGCGGTCGCCGTGCCGATCAGTCCATGGCGATCGAACATCGCCGCCGTTCCGGTGGCGACCCCGCCATGGCTGGAGTGCGTCAAGGCCGCCAACCCGATGTCGGGTCCGTCGGGCAGCCTGCTCAGCGTCACCGTGTAGTCGGCATTGATGAAGTACAGCCCGTCAGTGCCGAAGTGGGTGAGCGAACTGGCGACGTCACCGGCCATCGCGGCGCGGGTGTACGCCGTCGTCGGCTCACCGTCGATGAGCGGTTTTTCGTGGCGCACCCAGACGAACTTCGGCCCGTCGTGTTGCCATTCGGTGAGGTCGACGCTGCCGCCGACGCCGTCGGGGTGCTTGCCGTAGGTCCAGATCAGCATCGTCGCGGCGTCGAGAGGTCCGTCGGGCTCGGGCGGGAACGGCGGCATGGCCACCGGTGACGTCCATACCGTGCCCGGCGGCTGTTCGCCCTTGCGGAGGAAGAGCCCGCTCGCCTTGGCCACCACGGTGTCGGTGCCGGACTGCGTCATCTCCGCCTCGACGAGCACGAGCCGTCGGCCTCGGCGGACGATCTGGGTGCGGATGCGAACGTGTGTCATCGCGGCGGGCCGCAGCAGGTCGACGGTCAGCCGGGCGGGCTGCAGGTCGGGGTCGTCGATCACCGCGCGCTCGACGGCGTGACCGAGGATGCCACCGACGAAGACTCCGCTCATGAACGATCCCCACGGCCCCCTGGCGATGGCAGTGGGGAGGAAATCGGCGCCGTCGCGCAGGAAGTACGCCGGTGGCAGGTCGGTGGTCATTGCAGCCGACGATATCGGCGACGGCTGTTATGGAGCCCCTTCGGGGCTCGGGCGTGGCCGCAGCGTGGCGTTCGGGAGCGGGGGAGCGGGCAGTCGCGTGCCCGGGTAGCCGGATACCGCGCCGAAACGCGCGTCTTGCGCCTGCCACTGCTCCCGGTACCGGGCGATGTCGTCGTGGCTGCGCCCGACGAAGTTCCACCACATGACCAACTGCTCACCGAAGGGCGGCCCTCCGAGCAGCAGCACTCGGGCCGGGCCGTCGCCGCGGTTGGCCAGTGTGAGTGCGTCGTGGCCGGGCGACTGGTACCAGAGGTCGGCCACCTCGAGCGTGGTCGCGCCCGCCTCGACGCTGCCTTGGTCGAGAAGCACGCCGTGCTCGAAGGAGTGGTCGACGTCGAACGTGACGGTTGCGCCGGGGCCAAGATCTACCTGGGCGCCAAGCAGTGGCGTGAAGGTGTGCACCGGCGACTGCGTCCCTGCCAGTTCGCCGAGGAACACGCGAACCCGTGCACCGTCCACGACCAGCGGAACAGGAACGTAGTGCGCGAAGCCGCGATCGGTCTCGCGGTCGGCGTCGGGAAGGGCGACCCACAACTGCGCGCCGTGCAGGATCCGCGTCGCAGGCGTCGACCCCGCCACCGACACCTCGGAGTGACAGATGCCGGCACCCGCCGTCATCAAGTTGAGTTCACCGGGGCGGATCATCGCGTGCACGCCTGCGGAATCGCGGTGCTCAACCTCGCCGCTGAACAGCCAGCTCACCGTCTGCAATCCGGTGTGCGGATGAGGCGGGACGTCCATGCCAGGCCCGGCGCTCAGGTCGTAGGGACCGTAGTGGTCGACGAAGCACCACGCGCCGATCAGCGACCGCTCGCGCTGCGGGAGCGTCCTGCGCACCCGGATCGCCCGAGGGCCACCCAACGGAACATCACGCGGGTGCAGCACACCGGCGAATCGTGTAGCAGCACAAGCGACTTCGTCAGGCGCCAGCTCGGTGTTGCTCACCCGTCCAGACTAGCCCGGTCATCGCGTGTCTGAGCACGTTGAAGTCGTGTTCGTCGATGGCGAATACACCGAACCGAAAGCGGTAGCCCCACCGCGACTTGTCCTCCACGAAGTCGAGGTCGTCGAGCAGGGGATGGATGGGAGTCTCCGAGCACGGCAGGAACTCGACCCGACGCCGCCACGGCTGGAATTGCGGGTCCATGTCGACCTGGTAGACCTCGTCGTCGGCGACCTGCCCGATCGCGGTGAACGCCTGCAGCGGCGCGCCATCGGGATAGTCGGTCTTGGGCGAGTAGAAGATGATCCAGTCGCCCCGTGCCATCCTGCGCAACATCTGTGGTTTGCCGTGGTTGGCCTGCGTGAAACCCGCTGCCACGCCGCGTAGCACGTGGCCGCGGCTGACGGTGTTGATCCAGTACGTCATGTCCTCACGCTAGGACCGGCGTCCGACACGGATGCACATTCATCCACAGGCGGATTCAGGCCTGTGCACACACGCTGCCGGGAAATGAAGCGAGCCGTCGACGTGGTTGCGTCGACGGCTCGAGTGACGATGCCGGCAGTGCGCCTCTCGGCAAGTGGTCGCACGCGGCGACTGTTCTGGGGTGGTACCCGGGGCATTGCTCGACACCGTCGACTCATCCTAACCGCAAGAAGTCCCCGGCTATTCCGCTGCGCTCGCAGCGCCGCCGTCCCCTCGATCGGCGGCGCTGCGAGCGGTCAGGCCGACTCCAGGAAGAGGCGTCGGGCGCGGACGGAATAGCCGTTTCGCTCGGCCAACGAGCGCAGCTGCCGCAGAGCGAAGGTCCGCCCGCGGCCCGCCTCGGGGATGACGACGCCGGCCCACAGCCCCTCGGCCCTCGGCAGTTCGACGGCCTCGCGGGCACAGGCCCATCGACGCGGGCACTGGCGGCAGATGGCCTTGGCCTCTTCGTCGGCCGCCGTCGTCCAGCGCTCGGGATTGCGGGTGCACTCGCCTATCGGCAGTCCGTCCCAACCCACTGCGGTCATGTCTCGCTCCTTCATCCGATGCGCCGTGGTCCTGCGCGGCGCGATGGCACGAATGTACGTGAACAACCGTAGCGTTGCAACAGTTAGAACTAAAGCGGAGCTCGGCGGCCGTGCGGCCCCTCAGAAATGGACGCTGATCTGCAAACAAATTGGATCAGAACGTGTCCGACGATCAGGATGGCTCAACGTGACACGGCTCAAACGCGATATACGCAACAGTTCTCATCGGTGCGGAACCCGGCTAATGTGGACACGAACATCAACGGTGCAACACTTGGGCAGGAGGTGACGTTGATCAGCGTCGACACCACTGCCGATGCCGACGATGCCTTCGACGAGGCCGATCCGGGGATGGTGCGCGCCGGTGCTGCCGCTGCGGCGCGACGCCGCGAACTCGATATCAGCCAGCGCAGTCTGGCCGCCGACGGCATCATCAACGCCGGCGCGCTGATCGCGTTCGAGAAGGGCCGCAGCTGGCCTCGAGAACGGACGCGAGTCAAGCTCGAAGAAATCCTGCAGTGGCCACCTGGCACCATCGCACGGATCAGGCGGGGCGGCGCAGTCGCACCTGCAGAGCCCACCGCACCGTCGGCTGGCGGCGACGAGGGCTCGCTGATAGCCCAGGCAGTCGAAGCGGCCGTCAACACTCTTGGCGACACGATCGGTTCGCTACCCCCGGTCGACGATCCGGCCTTCACACCAAGGGTCACCGCGATCCTCACCGACCTGCGTCAACTCGAGGCAGTGGCGGCACGCGCGGCGCGGATCGGCCGTCTCACGCCTCCCCTATTGAAGGCGCTCAGCACGGTGCGCCGCCAGATCGACGAGCTGACCCTGCTCGGCGCATCGGCACCGACGGCGACGCTCGGGCAGCGGCTCTACGCCGCACGGCGGCGGGCCAACCTCACGATCAGCGAGACCGCGCAGGCGGCGGGGGCGCCCGAGGATGCGATCGTCGCCGCGGAGGCGGGCCAGCCGGTGGCTGCTGCCGCGGCGGACTTGATCGAGGCGCTGATCGACCAGATCGATTGGCGCTGAACGCTAGAACCGGTCGCGGGTGCGCTCGCGATCGTCATTGGTTGGGAAGTGCTCGGCCAGCGCGGCAGCGACCTCGATGAACTTGCGCCGGGTGGCAGGGGACATCTCGGTCGTGCGTTCGATGACCCTGCCGGTCCGCAGGTGCCCGTCGAAGGGCACCTCCACGACGGCCTGGCCCTGGCCGGCGAACTGCTGGGCGAGGATGGCCCGGGTGCGTTTGTCGGCGTGCCCGTCGGAATCGTTGAGCACGACGACGGTGCGCTGCAAGAGGCCGGTCAAGCCACGGTTGGCCAACCAGTCCATCGTCTGACCGGCGGCAGCTGCACCGTCGACCCAGGGCGACGAGACCACGATCAAGGCGTCCAGATCCCGCAGCACCTCCTGGGTGACGGGAGTGTCCATCGTCGAGCTGCAGTCGACGATCGAGATCGTGAAGTGGCGATCCAGACGTGCCGTGGCTTCCCGGTAGATGGCGGGGTCGAGCACCCGCCTGCGGGCGGGACTGGCCTCGCCGGCCAACACGAACAGACCCGCGGCGTTGTTCCCGACCCGGCTGCGCATGTCGGCGAACGTCTCGAGGTGCTGATCGCCGGCCAGCTCCCAGTACGAACCCGTCGCATTCGGGTCGACGCGGCTGCCGAGCTTGCCGAACGCCGTGTCCGCGTCGATGGCGACCACGCGGTCGTCCTGGCGCAGCTCGGCGAATATCGACCCTATGCTCGCGGACACCGTCGTCTTGCCGACCCCGCCCTTGCCCATCACGCCGATCTTGTAGTGGCCCCGCAATACCGACTTGATCCGCGCCTCCGACTCGGCCTGCCGCAGCTCTTCCGTGGACTGGCCCAGGTTGACCGCCCCGAACGTGAGTCGGAACAGCACCAGACGCCAGCCGCGCGACGGCGGAAGCCGCTTGGCCGGGACGAGCTCGTCCCGCCTGATCCGGTCCGCGTAGGACCCGGTCGGTGGGGGCGGCGCCAGTCGGGGGTCAGGACCGAACTGCTGAGCCTGCCAGGAGGGAGGCGGCGGCGGTCCGGGGTTCGGCGGCGCGGGCGGACGCGGCGCGCGTTGCACCTGCCAACCGGACGGCTGCTGCTGTTGCCCCCACTGCTGCGGGTTGGGAGCTGGCGGAGGGCCCGACTGTTGGGGAGGGCCCGGCTGTTGAGGT
>JAOPVF010000481.1 GCA_025963195.1 Mycobacterium sp.
CTGTTGAACACACCGGGAACGATCACGGTGCGGCCCGACTCCAGCCCGGCCACCGCGGCCCGTGCGACCTCGTCGGCGTCGACCCACATGACCTTGGGCAGCGAGGCTTCGGCGTCCGCGTCGGAGATGCCGGCCTTCTCACCAAAGTCGGTACTGACCGGTCCGGGGCATAGGGTCGCGGCCGTCACGCCCGTGCCGCGCAGCTCCGCTCCGAGCGCCTGGGTGTAGGACAGCACGAACGCCTTCGCCGCGCCGTATGCCGCCTGACCCGGCAACGGGCCGAAGCCACCAACCGATGCGACGTTGAGCACGGCACCGCGACCGCGCGCCACCATGCCCGGGACGAAGCGGCTGCACAGGTCGGCGACGGCGGCGACGTCGACCTCGATGAGGTTGAGTTCGGCGACGGGATCGGATTGGGCTATTGGGCCAGAGGTGCTGAGGCCCGCGTTGTTGACAAGGATGTCGACGACGAGATCGAGCTCGGCCACCCGGTCGGGTAGCGCGGCCCGCTCGGCGGGTTTCGACAGGTCGGCGGCCAGCACGTCGGCCGCCGCGCCAAGCGACTCGGCGAGCTCCCGCAACTTGTCGGCCCGCCGCGCCACCAACACCACGTGGCGACCGCGGCTGGCGAACTCCCGCGCGATCTCCGCGCCGATGCCCGACGACGCGCCGGTGATGAGAACGCCCCCGTTGTGACTTGCCGCCGGAAGCATGCCCGCAGCCTAGCCTTGGGCGATGAGCACCCGGCGACTGACGCCTACCGATGCGCAGACGTTCTGGATGTCGGCGAAGATTCCCAACGACACCTTCCTGTTGTTCGGATTCGCCGGTGTGCCAGCCGACCTGGAGGCGACGCTCGACGACGTCGCGTCGCGGGCGCGCGGCTGTCCTGACTTGACGGTGCGCGTCGACGACCGGGGGCGGCTCGGCTATCCGACCTGGGCGCACCGCGGCGTCGACCGCTCGCAGTTCGTGGTGCACGACCTCGAGAACCGCACGTGGGCGGGCTGTTTGGCCGAAGTGAGCCGGCTCATCACCGACCAGCTGGATGCGCGGGTGGTGGCATGGCGCCTGCACGTCTTCCCCGGCGTCGACGGCATGCCGGGGGTCCCAGGAGACGTCGCAGAGGACGGCACCGTCGTGATACTCCAGATCTCGCACGCCCTCGGTGGCGGTGGGCGCACCTCGGCGCCGGCGGCGCTGATGTTCGGTAGGGCCGGCGCCGTGGTGCCAGGCATCGAAGCGCGGTCTGCCGGCCGGGTCGCCTTGCCGTTACTCGGGGTGCGTGCCGCACGGGCACATCGGCGATTCGTGGCAGACATCGAGGCGGGACTCGTTCCGCCACAAGCGGATCTACGTCCGTTGCTGCGGACCAACACGCGACCGTCAGGCTCGACGGGCCTGCGCACGGTGGTCAGGAAGCGCTCCGACCTGGTCGGAGGTACGGTGACGGTCGCGGGCTTGTCCGCGGTGTCGGCCGCGCTGGCCGGCCAGCTGCGCGCGCTCGGCGACGATCCAGCGGCGCTCGGTGCCGAGGTGCCGATGGCCAAGCCGCCGCCCCGCCTGGCGTACAACCACTTCGGCAACGTCGGCGTCGGTCTGTACCCGGAACTGCCCGCGGGGGAGCGCAGCACGCGGATCGCCGCCGACCTCGAGGCGCGTCGTCGTCGCGCCGCCCATCCCGCGATGCGCGCCGCGGATCTGGCCTTCGCCGCGACGCCCGCACCGTTGTTGCGTTGGGGGATGGACCGTTTCGACCCCGATGTGCGGGTGGCGGCGGTGACGGGCAATACGGTGGTGTCCAGTGTGAACTGCGGTGCGGCGGACTTTGCGTTCGGTGGTGCGCCGGTGGTGCTGGCGTCGGCCTTCGCCGGACTGTCGCCGATGATGGGCCTGACGCACGTCGTGGTCGGCGTCGGCGACACCGTCACGATCGGCGTGCATGCCGCCGAGTCGGCGGTGGGTGGCCCCGATGGACTGGACGCCTATGTGGGGCGCCTCGAGGAGGCGCTGGGATCGGAGTCCAGGCCCTCCACCACGTCGTAGTGCTGCATCTCCTCGATGTCGTCGACGAACGGGCGGATGGGTGGGAAGAACCGGCGGAACTGTTCGCTTGGCCGAAACCCGTTGAGGTGATCGTCGGTCGAGGTCCAACGGATGCGCAGGATGAACCTGTCGGGCTCCTCCTCGCAGTGCGCCAGCTGGTAGCCGAGGCAGTACTCGCTGTCGTCGAGCGCGGTCACCGCCTCCCGGTAGGCGGCGACGAACGCGTCGCGCCGGTCGGAGTCGATCCGGTAGCGGATGTACTCGACCGTCACCGTTGGCTCCTCAACAGTCCGAAGGCGAAGCCGGTGCCGAGGCCGCGGCGCAACGCCAGGTGTATCCAGATCAATGCGTATGGCTCGAGCAGCCGGGCCAGCGCCAGGTCGCCCGCGTCGACCACTTCGAAGCCCAACTCGGACACCAGGGTTGAGGTGACCTCCTTGGCGGCGGCGTCCTCACCGCAGACCAGCATCACGGGTGTGCCCTCGACGTCCGGGTGATCCATCATCGGCGCACCGATCTGGTTCATCGCCTTGCAGACTCGCGCCCCGCGCGCCCACTCGGCGACCTGCTCGGCGCCCGAGGTGGTGTGCCCGATCTCCAGCGCGGAGAAGTCGGGCGTCAACGGATTCGTGCAGTCGATGACGATGCGGGCCGCCAACTCGCCGCAGTCGGCGATCGCCTGCTCGGTGGACTGCCACGGCGTGCACAGCACCACGACGTCGGCGTCGCGGGCGGCGGCCGCGATGGTGGCGGCAGCGCCGAGGTCGGCGTACTTGGGGTCTTCTGGGTTGCGCACACCGTAGGTGACCTGGTGAGCGGTGCTCCACGCGCCGCCCAACGCTCGCCCGACATTGCCTGCCCCGATGATTGCGATTCTGATGCGCGTTACGCTACGGCCGCGGGGTCCGGCCAGCAATGATGGACTTCGAGGTGAGCTACGGACCGGGAGGTTAGTGTGCAGGCCACAGGACCGGACGAGCGCTGGGCGGATCAATGTCCCGTCGAGGCCACCCTCGCCGTCATCGGCGGCAAGTGGAAGGCCGTCCTCGTCTTCTATCTCAAACGCGGCGGGGCGCACCGGTTCGCCGAGCTACGGCGCAAGACCCACGGGATCAGTGAGCGCGTGCTGACCAGACAGTTGCGCGAACTGGAGGCGGACGGCATCGTCCGACGCGAAGTCTTCCCGGAAGTGCCAGCGCGCGTGGAGTATTCGCTGACCGAATACGGAGAGTCACTGGGACCGGTGACCGAGGCGATGTGTCAGTGGGGCAAGACGCACATGGCGGCCAAGACCGCCTGACGTCAGGCGCCCGCGGTGTAGACGATGTCGTTGGCGCCGCGGATCGGCTGGGCTCCCAGTCCCTCGCGTTCGACGAAGGCGTCCACCTTCGCGAGGCGCCCGAAGGACAGCCCGGTCCTGGACTGGATGTCGGCGATCCTGTGTTGGTAGGTCTCGAACTCGCCGAACACCAACTCGGTCTCGGTGATGTGGTCCTTCTGCGACTGGGTGTACCCGGTGGCGCACAGTTTCCCGGTGTCGTCGTGGATGAACGCGATGATCTTCCAGTACTCGGCAGGGATCCTCACACCGTTGCGAGTGATGTCGTCCGGGGTTGAGAACGGTCCGGTGAACACGCTGACCTTCATGTCGTCGTCGCGCGCGTTGTCCAGCGCGTAGCTCTCGAGGTCGAGCCAGGTGCCCGCGTTGAACGTCTGCATCTGGGGGCACACGTTGGTGACGTGCATCGAGTCGGCGTTGCCGTTGGCAGCGGATTCGTCGTCACCCCAGATCGGGTCTTCGCGACGCGTCATGTGGCCGCGGGCGAACTTCGGTGCGTTGCCATAGCATTCGTCGAGGATCTGCTCGTTCTTGCCGATGCGGCCGTCGCGCCGCCAGCCCGGCCGCGTCAGGCCCAGCTTCTCCTGGGTGCCGTCGATGTTCACCGCGCTGAACCGGCACATCCTGCGACTCTTGCTCATCACCACCGAGAAGTGTTCGTACTTCAGCACGTGTTCGTTGTCGCCGAAGGTCAGAATGTCGGCCTTGTCCTTGGTGACTCTCGGGAGTGCCACCTTGAAATCGCCAGTGCCGAGGAAGGTGTCGACGTAGCCCTGCCTCCCTGCCAATTGTTCGACCGGGATCTCGTCGGAGAAGGTGGTCTGTTCGGCGGCGGCGCCAGGACCCCCACTTGGAGAAACGGTGACCGTCGTCGTCTCGATCTGCGGGGCGCCGACGTCGAGCGTGACCCGCAGCGGAATCACGTACGTCACGCCGGTCGTAGACGGTGCCGCAACCGCGACGGTGGGCGGTGGTGACTCGGGACGCGGTTCCGGCTGGGACGGCCGCGGCAGTCGGATCGGCCGCCCGCTGAGGACGGCATCGAGACGTTCGCGGATCGCCACGCTCGGGACGGCCCGGTTCGCGGTGAGGAAGGTGCCGCCGAAGTGGAGTCCGACCGCTTCACCGGTGGACAGGGCGACGATCGCCGAGCCCGAGTTGCCGCCGAGCGTGCTGCAGTCGTGGCGCAACGCCGCCGGCGCTACGCCGAGGATCTCGCCGGGCGCGAGGCGCTTCTTGTCGTAGCGGCCGGAGAAAATCCGGTCCATCTGGACGGGGTCGGGTATCCGAGGGTCGCGCGCGGGATAGCCGATGGCGGCCACGAAGCCGTCGGGTTTGGTCTTGGTCGATAGCGCGATCGGGTCCGCTAGTACCTTGCCAGGGGCGGCTTCGGCGCGAAGGAAGGCGAGATCCGGGCCGTCGCCCACTTCCTCGATGTAGAGGACCTGCTTGAGCACGAAGGGCGATTCCAAGGGATTGTCGAACTCTTCGACGAAGTCGATCGAGGCGTCGATGTGCGGTCGATCCCAGCCGGGCCGGAACACGAAGCGATCCCCGGACCGCTGGGAGAACGTCAGCGCGACATGACGATTCGTGACGACGACGTCGCGGTCCACCAGCCAGCCCGTTCCGACCCAGGCGAACTCGTCGTGACCCTCGAGCTCGATGCGACCGATGGCGCGCGCGGCGTGCGCCATCCGATCCGACGCGGTCTGCAATCTGGCCCGCCACACCTCGCTCTCGGCATCGGCGAAGGTGAGTTCGGCGACGTCGTGCTTGATGTCGAGCACCGGCCGCTTCGTGAAGAAGATGATGGACTCGAGTTCCATCGCGCCCTGGGCCTCCAGGGCATCGGCCGATTCCAGGACCTCCGGGTCGGCGATCCTTGCCTCGGTCTCGAAGTTGACTTGCGACTCGGCGGAGGTCCGCTTGGCTTGCACCTCCTGCGCCAAGTCCGGATCTCGAGAATCGATTTCGGCGTTGAGCTCCCGCAGGCGCGCCAGTGTGTCGGCCATGATTTCCCCTCCCTCTCCCGTGCACGATTGTCGCGCGCACGGAGGTGGTTGGGGGTCGATTCGCATGGCATTCACCCGGCCGTCGCCGGATCTACTTGCGTAGGTTGGCGATCCCCACGTCCAGGGCGGCCTCGAGGTAGCTGATGTCGCCGGTGTTCAGCAGCACCGAGACGCCGCCCTGGATGCCTGCCAGCAGTGCGGCGGCGGCGCGCGCCGGGTCGACGGACTCGGTCATCTTGCCCTGCTGCTGCATGGCGCGCACTCCGGATTCGATCTCGGTGCGCCACTGGTCGATCAGCGCCGAGGTCACCGCCTGCGCTGCCGGCGTGCGGCCCATCTCGGACATCACCGTCGACAGCGGGCACTGCTGTCCCTGCGCGCGATAGCGCTCGACGACGACGTCGCGCCACCGCTGCCACGCCGCCCACGACGTCAACTTGCTCAGGTGTGGTTGCTGGTCGCTGAGCACACGCGCAGCCTCCAGCTCGGCCACCGCGAGCAGCAGCTGCTCCTTGCCACTTGGGAAGTAGTGGAACAGCTGACTCTTCGAGGTCTCGGTGCGCGCCATCACGTCGTCGAGGGTGGTGGCGACCGCGCCGTTCACGCGGATCTCCGCTGCGGCGCCGTCGATGATCCGCTGGCGGGTAGCCCGGCCCTTCGGCGTCCATTGTTGAGCCGCCAATTTCTGGACTTGCGGGTCCATTTTTAGCGCACCATTCTTGGACTCATGAGTCCAAACGATACGCGGCTGGAAGGCCGCACAGCACTGGTCACGGGTTCCACCGGCGGTCTCGGCGTCGCCATCGCGCACGCCCTCGCCGATGCAGGCGCGTTCGTCGTCGTCAGCGGCCGCAACAAGGAACGTGGCGACGACGTCGTCGCAGGCATCACCTCTGCCGGAGGACGGGCCGCGTTCGTCGTCGGCGATCTGAGTGGTGGGGAAGCGTCCGCCAACGCGCTCGCCGTGGAAGCCACGGCAGCGGCGGGCGGGCGGATCGACGTCCTGGTCAACAACGCCGCCACGCTCCTGATGCCGACCCCGACCTCCGCGATCTCCGAGCAGACGTTGCGAGACGTGTTCTCGGTCAACGTGTTCGCGCCCTTCCTCCTGACCGGGCTCATCGCCCCCGCCATGGTCGAGCGGGGATACGGCGCCATCGTCAACATCGGTTCCATCGCGGGCCTTCGCGGCAGCGCCGGCTCGGCGCTCTACGGCGCGAACAAGGCCGTCATCCACTCGCTGACCAAGTCTTGGGCCGACGAGTATGGGCCCTCCGGCGTCACCGTGAACGCCGTCGCGCCCGGTCCGATCGCCACCGAGCGCCAGGTTGAATTCGCCGATCACGTGGCGCCGGTGCTGGCGCGGATCCCGTCGCGGCGGATGAGCACGCCCGAGGAGGTGGCGGCGTCGGTGGTGTTCCTGGCCTCCGACGACGCGGTCAACATCCACGGCGCGGTTCTCAGCGTGGACGGGGGCTGGGCGGCGGTGTAGCCCCGGCGTAACAGATCGCCTAGATTCTGTTACGTGTACGTGACCGCCTACGACTTCGGCATCCTGTTGCTCCGCGTCGTCCTCGGTCTGACCATGGCTGCGCACGGCTACAACAAGTTCTTCGGGCCCGGCGGCCTGGCGGGTACCGCCGGCTGGTTCGACAGCATGGGCATGAAGCCGGGCAAGTTTCACGCCAGGGTGGCCGCCAGTACCGAGATGGCCGCCGGGCTCGGGCTGACCGTCGGGCTGCTCACGCCGATCCCCGTCGGGGGCTTCGTCTCGCTGATGTTCGTCGCCGCGTGGACGGTGCACCGCAAGAACGGCTTCTTCATCGTCAAGGAGGGCTGGGAGTACAACCTGGTGCTGGCCGTCGCCGCGATCGCGATCGCGACCCTGGGCGCAGGCAAGCTCAGCCTGGACTACGCGTTGTTCAACACCAGCGGGGCCTACCACTACCTGCACGGCTGGTGCGGCCTGATCATCGCCGTCGTGCTCGGTCTGGCCGGAGGCATCGGTCAGCTCGCGATCTTCTACCGGCCGCCTGTCGAGCAGGCGGGATAGCCATCGTGTCTCAATCACCTGACGCCGACTATCCGAAGATGGCCGTGGAGCGCGGTCACGTCGAACCCTCACCGCGGCGGGTCCGCGGATACTTCGACGGCCAGCTGGTGTTCGACACGACGCACGCCCGCTACGTGTGGGAGGTGCCGAACTACCCGCAGTACTACATCCCGCGTGCCGACGTGCGCGATGAGTTCCTCGTCGACGACGATCACCCGCAGAAGGTGCAGTTCGGGCCGTCCCGGATGTACTCGCTGACTGCGGGGGACGCCACCAGGACAGGTGCGGCGCGGGTCTTCGACGCCGACGCCGACGGCGGCGGCCTGGTCGCAGGCACCGTCCGGTTCGAATGGGACGCCCTCGACTGGTTCGAGGAGGAAGAACCCATCGTCGGCCACCCCCGCAACCCCTACGCCCGGGTCGACGCACTTCGCTCGCACCGGCATGTCCACGTCGAACTCGACGGCGTCGTGCTCGCCGATACCCACGCTCCGGTTTTGCTCTTTGAAACGGGTTTGCCGACAAGGTATTAAATCGACCGAACCGATGTGGTGTTCGCCAACCTCGAGCACAGCGACACGCAGACTCTATGTCCGTACAAGGGGATCACGTAGG
>JAOPVF010000493.1 GCA_025963195.1 Mycobacterium sp.
TGTCGCGAATCACGAAGCCGTAGACGGCCGCCAGGATCAGCGCCAGCAGCAGCACGCCGACGCCGCTGAGGTACGCGGTGAGCAGCTTGCGGTTGTTGGGCGGACCACCCGTGCCATCCGAGCCTGCAAAGGCGGACGGGGGCGTGACCGGTGGTGCCCCGTAGGACGGCGTCTCATAGGACGTCGGCGCCTCGTAGGACGGCGTCTCGTAGGACGTCCTCTCGTAGGAAGACGGCGGCTCGGAGGAGAACGAAGGCGCGTCATACGAGGACGGCGGCTCGGAGGAGGGTGCCTCGAACGACGGCGCTTCGTGCGAGGGTGCCTCGAATGACGGAGTCTCCGACGAAGGCGCCGCCGACGACGTTGCCGCAGCCGCAGTCGCCTCGAACGATGGCGTCTCGAACGATGGCGTCTCGAACGTGGGGGGCTCGTAGGACGGAGGGGCGAGCGGGGGCGTTCCAAAAGATGGCGTCTCGTACGACGCGGGCGCCGCCGGCGGACTCACCGGCTCGGGTTCGGGTTCCGGATCGGGGGCGCGGTGCGCGCCCGTCGGCACCACGGTGGTCGGCTGATCGGGAAGCGAGACCACCGACGTCGGCTGCTCGCTCGTCGCATGCTCGCCGGAAGGCTCCGGTGGGGCTACTGCGGGGGCGCGGTGCTCGGTCCAGATGGTGCCGTCCCAGTACCGCTGGCCACCCGAGCCGTCAGGGTCCGGGTACCAACCGGCCGGCGTGGTTGGTGTGGTCATCGGTGAGGTCCTCCCCGTCATACGCCTGATCGGCGCTGCGAAACCGGACAATATCGCAGGCCCGCAAACAACGCGCTATTTCGGCTGACGCCAAGCGTCGATCATTGGGGCGCCTCAGCCGCCCATCACCATGCGCCACTGATCTAGGTCGTTTGCCCGGTACACGTAGTTGGTGCGACGCACGTCGTCCAATGCCGCGCTGGGCTCGGCCGAATACCAGTGCCCCGGAAACACCGTCGGGTTGCCCGGCAGTTGGGCCAGTGCCTGCAGGCTGCGGAACATGTCGTCGACGTTGCCCCCTGGGAAGTCGGTGCGGCCGCAGCCCTCTAGGAACAGCGTGTCACCGGCGACGAGCTTGCCGTCGAGCAGGAAACACTGACTGCCCGGCGTGTGTCCCGGGGTGTGCAGCAACTCGATCTCGACGTCGCCGACGCTCACCTTGTCGCCGTGATCGTGCGCGGTGAGGTCGCCGAGTGGAATGCCGGTGATGCGTGAAATCCATTCCGCCTCATGGGAATTGACGTGCACCGGCACGCTGACCCGTTCGAGCAGTTCGGCAAGACCCTTCAGCTCGAAACCCATCATCGACCCGCCGACGTGGTCGGGGTGATGGTGCGTGGCCAGCACGCCCGACAGGTGCATGCCGTCGGCCTCCAGGGCATCGACCAGATCGTTTGCGGCGTAGGCAGGGTCGACCACCACGCAGTCGCCCGTTTCCCGGTCGCCGATCAGGTACGAGAAGTTGCGCATCTGCTGGGCGATCATGTCGTCGGCCGCGAAGTCGCGGCCGGAGAGCAACTGCCGGAAGTACAGCCGGTCATCATCTTCTGCGCGCGCCATGCGCCAAGACTAAAACGTGAGGCGACCGCGTCGTCGCGCGCACCGTGTGTGCAATTTTGGCAAACGATTCGAAGCCCGCCGACGTGCACTATCGTCGATCTCAGGAACTTATCGGCCGATCCACAGGAAAGGCAGACGCGTGACGACACCCGCAGGTTGGTTTCCCGATCCCGAAGGCGCAGGTGGCCAACGTTTCTGGAATGGCGATTAACGGACGGAGCATTGCGCGCCTGATGCCCCGCCGGCCGTCGACGCCGACGGAGTGCGCACCACCGACCATCGGCGACCCCGAATTCCCCGAACTGAACGCGACCGCCCAGGGACGAACGTCTCCGCCCATCCGAAGACGTTCTTCGCTTCATTCAACACGTTGTCCGACGGCACCACCGTGTTCGAGCCCGACGACGGGGCGTGGCTGTATCTGGGCCATACGGTCACAGACGTCGGCCCAGGCGCGTCAATCGAGACCGAAGTGGTCTTCGACGTGCCAAGGGACACCGACCTCGAGTCGATCTGGTTTCGCGGGGGGCCTTTGTCGGAGGGCGTGGCGGTCGCACTGTGAGCAGCGGTTTGGCTACTGAAACCGCGAGAATGTACCCTCTTTAAGGCACACCGTGCGGACGCCGTCCAATGCTGTGGGTCAGGCCCCCTTAGCTCAGTCGGTAGAGCGTTTCCATGGTAAGGAAAAGGTCAACGGTTCGATTCCGTTAGGGGGCTCGGTGGACGCCCACGTGGCTATGGGCACCCGGCATGGCGGTGTAGCTCAGCTGGTTAGAGCGCACGACTCATAATCGTGAGGTCGGGGGATCGAGCCCCCCCACCGCTACAGAACGACAACGCTATTTACTGAAGAAGGACGACAGACGTGGCCTCGAGTACAGACGTACGGCCCAAGTTCACCTTGGCCTGCGAGGTGTGCAAGCACCGCAATTACATCACCAAGAAGAACCGCCGCAACGATCCCGATCGCCTCGAGATCAAGAAGTTCTGCCCGAACTGCGGACATCACCAGCCGCACAAGGAATCGCGTTAGCGGACAACCCTCGGGCTTCGGCTCGGGGTTGACGGTTAGGTTCTGAATCGTGGCGTTGTCTTCGAAGATCGTCGGGATGCACTTCCGCTACCCCGACTTCTATGAGGTTGGCCGCGAGAAGATCCGCGAATACGCCGTCGCCGTCAAGAACGACGATTCCGCCTACCACGACGAGTCCGCCGCGGCGGATCTTGGCCACAGCTCGCTGCCGGCGCCGCTGACCTTCATCTCGGTCTTCGGCTACCAGGCGCAGACGGCGTTCTTCGCCGAGGCCAACATCGGGATCACGGACGCGCAGATCGTCCAGGTCGACCAGGAGCTGAAGATCCTTCAGCCGATCAAGGCCGGCGACCGCCTGCACTGCGACGTGTACATCCACTCGTACCGGCAGGCGCACGGCACGGACATCATCGTCACGAAGAACATCATCACCAACGACAAGGGTGAGGCGGTTCAGGAGACTTACACGACCCTGGCGGGTCGTTCCGATGAAACTGGAGAGGGCTTTTCGGATGGCACTGCGTGAGTTCAGCTCGGTGAATGTGGGCGACCAGCTCCCGGAGCGGGTCGTCCCGTTGACCCGCGGCGACCTGGTGAACTACGCCGGAGTCTCTGGTGATCTGAACCCGATTCACTGGGACGACGAGATCGCCAAGCAGGTCGGCCTCGACACCGCGATTGCGCACGGCATGCTCACCATGGGCCTCGGTGGTGGCTACGTCACGTCGTGGGTGGGCGACCCAGCCGCGGTGACCGAGTACAACGTGCGGTTCACCGCGGTGGTGCCGGTTCCCAACGACGGCGTCGGCGCTGAAATCGTGTTCAACGGACGTGTGAAATCCGTTGAGCCAGAGACCAAGACAGTCACCATCGCGCTGAACGCCACCACCGGCGGGAAGAAGATCTTCGGTCGCGCGGTTGCCGTGGCGAAGCTGGCCTAGTCATGGCCCTGAAGACCGATATTCGGGGCATGGTCTGGAGGTACCCCGACACCTTCGTGGTCGGACGTGAGCAGGTCCGTCAGTACGCCCGCGCCGTGAAGTCCGACTTGCCGGCCACCGTCGACGAGGCCGCCGCCGCAGAGCTCGGCCACGATGCGCTCATCGCTCCGCTGACCTTCGCCTCGGTCTTCGCGGTGATGATTCAGAACCACTTCTTCAAGCACGTCGACATCGGCCTGGAGACCATGCAGATCCTGCAGGTCGATCAGAAGTTCCTGTTTCACCGGCCGATCAGGGTTGGCGACGCACTGATCGGCACCATGCACGTCGAGTCGGTCGAGGAGCGGTTCGGAGCCGACATCGTGACCACCCGAAACGTGTGCGCCGAACTGGACGGCACCGTCGTCATGGAGGCCTTCACCGTCCTGATGGGCCACCAAGGCGACAACTCCGTGTCGATGAAGTGGGACGCGGAGACGGGTCAGGTCGTGCGAACGGCGAGCGTCACACCCGTAGCGGATTAGTAACTCACACCAGGGCCGATGTACACTCGGTCCTCGGGGTTTTCCCAATTCAGCGCGCTGTCCGACGGTTTCTGATCGGCCGATCGGAGAGCGCGTGAATTGTGTGAACCCCGAGCGTGCGGGTTGGCCTGCCAACCCCGAAGGGGCGTAGCTCAACTGGCAGAGCAGCGGTCTCCAAAACCGCAGGTTGCAGGTTCAAGTCCTGTCGCCCCTGCTCAACTGAAAGACTAGACACGTGTGGACACTGGAAGGTGACCACACCAACCAGACGAAAGGCGTGCGGTGAGCGACGAGCGCGACAGTGCTGGCTCCGCAGGCGACGTGACCGACAGCACGGACACCGACGAGACCGGCGGACAGACGGCCGTGGGTACCCGGCCGCTGCGCCCGACGGGCAAGCGGTCGCGCCGCGGGACGTTCGAGAGCGACGTCACCGACTCGGACTCGGTAGCCGAGACCGCGACGAAGACGACGTCGAAGAACGGCTCCGGCAAGAAGAAGACCGCCAAGAAGAGCGCACCTCGGCAGAACCCGTTCGTCTTCGTCTGGAACTTCCTGAAGCAGGTCGTCGCCGAACTGCGGAAGGTGATCTGGCCGAACCGCAAGCAGATGATCAGCTACACCACCGTGGTGTTGGTCTTCCTGGTGTTCATGGTGGCGCTGATCGGCGGAGTCGACCTCGGCTTCGCCAAGCTCGTCGGCTTGGTGTTCGGCTGAGCCGCACTGCGCACGACGAGCAGAAGAATTGAGAGAGGATTGACAACCGTGACGACCTTCGATGGCGATACGCCCTCGGGTGAGTCCGACGTGTTCGTCGATGAGGTAATCGACGACGCGACCGACGAGCAGACGCCGAACACAGACGATGTTGCCGAGGTGGAGGCGGAGGACGCCCCCGAGGCCGTGGTGGAGGATGTCGCCGAGGTCGAGGAAGACGAGGACGTCGATCCCGCCGTGGCGCTGAAGAAGGACCTGCGCTCCAGGCCCGGCGACTGGTACGTCATCCACTCCTACGCGGGCTACGAGAACAAGGTGAAGGCCAACCTCGAGACCCGTGTGCAGAACCTCGACGTCGGCGACTACATCTTCCAGGTGGAAGTTCCCACCGAAGAGGTCACCGAGATCAAGAACGGCCAGCGCAAGCAGGTCAACCGCAAGGTGCTGCCCGGCTACATCCTGGTGCGCATGGAGCTGACCGACGAGTCCTGGAGCGCGGTGCGCAACACGCCCGGCGTCACCGGTTTCGTCGGCGCGACCTCGAAGCCGTCGCCTCTGACGCTCGACGACGTCGTCAAGTTCCTGCTGCCCCCCGCCGCCGCGAAGAAGCCCGCGAAGAGCACGGCCAGTGGTGCGGCGTCGTCCGAAGCCAGCCTGGAGCGTCCGGAGATTCTGGTCGACTTCGAGGTCGGCGAGTCGGTCACCGTCATGGACGGCCCGTTCGCGACGCTGCCAGCGTCGATCAGCGAGGTCAACGCCGAACAAGGCAAGCTCAAGGTGTTGGTGTCCATCTTCGGCCGCGAGACACCCGTCGAACTGACCTTCAACCAGGTCACCAAGATCTAACCGGCATCTTTGCCCTAGAAAGAATAGGAACCGAACACGCATGGCCCCGAAGAAGAAGGTCACCGGGCTGATCAAGTTGCAGATCCAGGCCGGGCAGGCCAACCCCGCCCCGCCGGTTGGTCCCGCGCTCGGTCAGCACGGCGTCAACATCATGGAATTCTGCAAGGCGTACAACGCCGCGACCGAGTCGCAGCGCGGCAACGTCATCCCCGTGGAGATCACCGTCTACGAGGACCGCAGCTTCACGTTCGCCCTGAAGACGCCGCCGGCTGCCCGGCTGCTGCTGAAGGCCGCTGGCGTGCAGAAGGGTTCCGGCGAGCCGCACAAGACCAAGGTCGCCACGGTGACCTGGGACCAGGTGCGCGAGATCGCCGAGACCAAGAAGGAAGATCTCAACGCCAACGACATCGACGCCGCGGCGAAGATCATCGCGGGCACTGCCCGCTCCATGGGCATCACCGTCAAGTAGCAGTACCGCAGGACGTGGGAGGGCCAGCTCCGGCCCG
>JAOPVF010000506.1 GCA_025963195.1 Mycobacterium sp.
CCGTCGTGGGTGGGCCCGTCGTGGAGAAGTCGGGTCGTGGGGTGGCGTTCACCGAACTGGGCTACCGGGTGCTGGCCCATGCGCGCACCATCCTTGCCGTGCACGACACCGCGCTCGACGACCTCGGCGCCGCCCAAGAACAGGTACTGCTGGTCGGAGCCACCGAACACGGCGCGGACGTGATGCTTGCCGGCCTGACCAACGCGCTGGGGGCCCGGCTGCCCGACTGGCGGCTCCGATTCCGGCTGGACCGCAACGTGATGCTTGCCGACGCCGTCGAGCACGGCAACGTCGACGTGGCGGTGATGCTCGACGGATCGGGCCTCGACCCCGCCAACGCCTCGGGCATCGTGTCGCTGAAGTGGGTCTCGGCCCGCAATTTCGCGGCACCGGCCAACGAGCCGCTGCCCGTGGTGATGTTCTCCGAACCGTGCACGCTTCGTGAACCCGCATACGCGGCGCTCGACCGGATCGGGGTGCCCTACCGCATCGTGGCGGAGAGTTCGGACCTGTCGGGTCTCTATGCGGCGGTACGGTCAGGTCTCGGCGTCGCGCTGCTACCGATCATCGGCAGACTGCCCGACGGTCTCTGCCTTGCCGAGGGGCTACCGCCGAGCAGCCGCGCATCGGTGTTCGTGCGCGGGAGGTCCGGCGTCGACGCCGACATTTTGAACGCGGTCGACCAGGCCGTTCGTGACGTGCTGGCCGAACAGACCTGAGGGCGAGAGATGAAGCAGGAACTGGTATTCGAAGCGCCGAAACGCGGTATGCCGCCGCGGCATCTCGCCGACCTCGACGAGGCGGGCCGCGCGGCCGCCGTCGCGGAACTCGGGCTGCCCGTTTTCCGTGCGAAGCAATTGGCCAACCAGTACTACGGCAGGCTGATCGCCGACCCGCACCTGATGACGGATCTGCCCGCGGCGGTCCGCGAACAGGTGGCCGAAGCGCTGTTCCCGCCTCTGCTGAAGATGGTGCGCCACATCGAGTGCGACGCAGGCGAGACCCGAAAGACGCTGTGGCGCGCGGGCGATGCGGCCACCTTCGAGTCGGTCCTGATGCGCTACCCGCAGCGCGCCACCGTGTGCATCTCGTCGCAGGCCGGCTGTGGCATGGCGTGTCCGTTCTGCGCGACGGGCCAGGGCGGGCTGACCCGCAACATGTCGACCGCCGAGATCCTCGAGCAGGTGCGCGCCGCGGCGGCCGTGATGCGTGACGAACACGAGGCACGGTTGTCGAACATCGTCTTCATGGGCATGGGCGAGCCGCTGGCCAACTACAACCGGGTGCTCGGCGCGGTGAAGCGCATCATCGCTCCACCGCCGCACGGCTTCGGCATCTCGGCGCGATCGGTCACCGTGTCGACGGTCGGCCTGGCTCCTGCGATCCGCAAGCTCGCCGACGAGCGCCTCGGCGTCACGCTGGCACTGTCGTTGCACGCACCCGACGACGACTTGCGCGACACCCTCGTGCCGGTCAACAACCGGTGGAACGTGGGCGAAGCGCTCGACGCCGCAAGGTATTACGCCGACGTGACCGGCAGGCGGGTGTCGATCGAGTACGCGCTGATCCGCGACGTCAACGACCAGCCATGGCGTGGTGATCTGCTCGGCAAGAAGCTGCACGGCGCGCTCGGCCCGCTCGTCCACGTCAACGTCATCCCGCTCAACCCCACCCCTGGAAGCAAGTGGGATGCCAGCCCCAAGCCCGCCGAGCGTGAATTCGTCAAGAAGGTCCGCGAGCGCGGCGTGTCATGCACCGTGCGCGACACCAGGGGCCGCGAAATCGCTGCGGCCTGCGGCCAACTCGCGGCCGAGGGCTAGCGCGCTCAGTCGCCGTCGGCACCCTTGATGCCGACCGCATGCCGGAGCTGCGCCAGGAACTGGTCGCCGTCGTCACTGCGCACGATGTAGTGCGATATGGCGATCCGGATGGCGGTGGCCGCCTTCACTGAACGGTTGGAGCCCAGCACGAGCCGTTCGAGGCGGGCACGCATCACCGGGATCACCACCGTCAATTGCCGGATCACCACCCCGGGCTCGATGTCGATCACCCGGACACCCGAGAAGGACTGCTGGTAGGAGACGATGAAACGTAGTGCAGCATCCAGCTTTTCAGTACCGCGAAGGCCTGCGGTGACCTTGCTGACGCCGGCGTCGAACAGATCGCGCTCGTAGCTGCCGAACGCCTCGAGGAGTTCCTCCTTCGACGCGAACCAGCGGTACAGCGTGGGGCGGGACACGCCGGCCTGCATTGCGACCTCGGAGAGGCTCAGCTTCGTCTGGCCATTGCGCGCGAGAACCTCGGTGGTGGCCGCCAGGATCCGCCGACGAGTCGAGGTGTCATCACCCGACGCGGCGGTGGCCTGCTCGATGGTCATCGGTCACTCACTCTCAGCCCTTGGCGTGAGTCGATGGTAGTTGCTGACCGCTGCGAGCACGGGGACGACGCCGGAAGGTTACCAATGCGTGGCCGAACGTAAGGTACCCGCACGCTGTGAACGCGTCCGAAAGACTGGGAGGATGGCCGTGCCCGGACCGCTGACAGGGATCAAGATCGAGCATCCCGCAGGCGATCCGGCCCGGATGTTCGGTCCGATGTTGCAGATCGAGTCGGGAGTGAACCCGCCGTTCGAGATTGACAACCGGTCCAAGCGCAGCATCGTGCTCGATCTGCCACCGACGACGGCCGACGGGTGGTCCTCGAGTTGCTGGCGGGCGTCGACGTCTTCGCGACCAACGTGCGGTCCTCCGCACTGCGGCGGCTCGGCCTGGAGTCGAAGAGGTGGCGGGCCGCAACCCCGCCTGGTGTACGGACTGACCACCGGTTATGGCATAGCGGGTCAGGATTGCCGACCGTGCCGCATACGATCTCTGCCGCCTTCTGGGCCCGGGCAGGCGCGGCCGACCTACTCACCCGCCCTGGCGATACGCCGCGGTCCAACGCGGCGGGATGGGCACCACTCGGTGGCCCTCGGCGATCACGGCGACGTAGTTCGGGTTCCGCAAGAGGTGCCCCTAATCGAAATCGCCTTGGCGCATCGGAGTTCTGGCGAGCCGATGAGAGCCTCCGACACGGAGCGTGCGCGACGCTACGTCGCGAGACGCCGGTCAAATTCTTCCCGCACTGCTGCGTGAAGGAGAACAGCCCGGGGCAGGCCACTGGGCACTGGACAGATTTGAAGACGTCAAGTACGCGAGCCGCCATCCCGAGACGTCTAGTTCAGAGCCGAACTTCACGATGATCAATTTGGACCCCGAGGTCGCCGAGTACATGAGTTCGATGCTGGCGCTAGATGACGCTCGTCATCAGCGGCTCCGGTCAATCGTCGGCAGGGCGTTCACACCCAAGGTGCTTGCGCTCGCTGAACAATCCATTCGCGATCGCGCACGCGACCTGGTGACGGCCATGGTGAACAAACACTCTGACGGCGAAGGCGAACTCGTCGCTGACCTCGCCGGCCCGCTGCCGCTGCAAGTGATATGCGACATGATGGGTATACCCGAAGAAGACGAGCAGCAAATCTTTCACTGGACGAATCTGCTGTTCGGATTCGGCGATCCCGAACTGGCGCCGGATCTGACGACGTATGTCGACGTGGTGCGGCATGGGTGCCTACGGCAGGGAACTTGCCGAGAGTCGGCGCCGCAGTCCGGGAGACGACCTGACGACCAGCCTTGTCGAGGCGGAAGTAGATGGTGAACGGTTGACCGCATCCGAGATCGCATCATTCTTCAATCTGTTGATGTCCGCGGGCATCGAGACCACACGCAACGCGATCAGCGACAACGGTGGTGGGCCGACTTCGACGCGCTGAGCCGGAGCGCTGTGGAGGAGATCGTGCGGTGGGCGACACCGATTCAACACATGAGGCGCACACTTACCGCCGATGTCGAAATGCACGGGACGAAGATGTCCATCGGAGACAAGGTCACGATGTGGTACGTCTCAGCGAATCGTGATGAGAGCGCATTCGTCGCCCCGTGGAGATTTGACGTTGCACGCGAGAGGAACCCGCACTTGAGTTGCGGTGCTGGGGGGACTCACTTTGCCTTGGGGCAAATCTAGCGCGTCGAGAGATCGACGCCGCATTCCGTGAGCTTGATCGTCAGATGCCCGACATCGCGGCCACCAGTGAACCGGCCCCGGTGCTCTCGGCATTCGTGAACGGTATCAAGAGGCTGCTCGTAAGTTGGACGACGCCATAACCGCCAGCACTCGAAGTCAGGAGTTGTGCCAGGTACGCGAAAACGGCCTCGTTGGTCCGCTGTGGCCCTGGTCGTCCTCGAGTGACGTTCCTGGTCAGACGGATTGAGCAGGCCCGGAGCGCCAAGTGAATAGAACACTTACCCCTACGCGTTACCTAGAGGTGCCCCGCCGACCAACCCCCGGTCGGCGGGGCCTCTCCCGGTTTTCACTTTCGGAGCCTGGGCGCGCCATCACTAGATCTGCCCCGGATGGTCTGACCGTGTTATGTCAGAACGGGATCCAGGAACCGAGGAACCAGAACCCCCAGCCACCGCGTCCCTGATCGAAGAACGGATCGACCCGGTGACCGCGGAAGCTGAACGGTCGGTGATCGCGACGTCCATCGTCGAATCCGCGTTGATCCCAACGTCGCTCGAATCTGTCGTCGAATCGTGGATCGTTGTCGTGTCGACCGGCGTGGCAGAACTGGAAGAGGCATGGTTGTTCACGAAATCCGTTGTCGGCATTTGCCGTTCCGAGAGCACCACCAAGGCCGAGTGTGCTCAGGCTCACTGCGCCGGCAATCACTGCCCTGGCTGCGACTTTCTTAAAACCCATGATTCGAACTCCTTTGTGCTCTTGAGTGGCCCACCAAGGACTGCGGAAACATGCAGCTCGATCTCGGTGGGTGTGATGCGTTGACCTAACTGGCGTGCCCTGCGGTTTGATCGCAAGTCATGATGTGTAGGGAACCTTTCTTCTCTGTTACTCAACGGCTTCCGATCACTGCGCTGCACAAGTCCAGCATGGACGGCCGCAAGACCTGCGGCATGGAGACGAGCTGGAGATCGCGTGGAGATTAGTGGAGATGATGATGTTCGTCGTCGTTCCCGCTGAGGGACGGAGCGCGGCTTGCGGCGCTTGCCGTGGACTGTCGTCACGTCCACGGTTGCTTGCACATATCGGGGCGATAGCTGAGGCTGCAGCGCTCATCACACAGCTAAACCCCCGTCGAATCCTGCCAGGCGCTAGCGTCCGCTACGAGACGGCCGTCATGCCCGTTCCCGGAAAGAAGTCAACGCCCTCGACGAACCGCTGCACGTTGGGGTCGTCCACCGCCGCTGCAACGGAACGACCCAGCTTGTCAGCGCGCCGCGACAGCGAGCGAGCCCCACGCAGCAGCGCGGTGACCGCTCTAACGGACGGAAGACCAGGACTGTCACCGTCAGCCATGGCATTTATTCTGCGCCCCGCCACAACTGATACACCACCGCACAGCGACGGGCTCGATCGAGCCCGAACGCGGGACAAGATCTGATCACTCCCGAATCTCTAGATTCGAGACACGCTCCGAGCCAGAGCAAGCCGACTTCTCCGCCACGCCGGCCGGTGAGAAGTACCTGCGCCATGCGGTGTCGCGTCCAGCTCGTTGAGTCCCGTCGTCCCGGACGGCCTAAGCACTTGACATTTAGAACCATCGGAGGCCGTTGACGACGGCCGGATGAGGCGCTTTAGCCGCAACCGCAAAGATAACCGAGGCCGTTCTACGGGAGACCAACATCCGACATGCCGTTGCATTGCTCGCGTCGCACTCGCGAGGGTAACCGGCTCATTGAGTTCCCTTGTCGCGTGGCGGGTTTCCCAAGCGAGCGACAGCATCGGCAAGGCGGTCAATCGCAGCTGCGATCGCCCAAAGTGCGTCCATCTGGGAGCCCGTCGCTGGCGATCCGAGATCACTAGGCCGATGTGTTGGCGCGCCGGTAGTCGTCGTCCGCGGTGGCGGCCGGTCGGGAGCTGACGTGAGCGGCCTGGAGTGGCGGCCCGGCGGGGTGAGTTCGAGACGCTCGAGGCGCGCAGGACCAGGATCAGGCCAACGAAGCCACTGCTGCGGTTCGCCGTCCACGTCGTACACCGGCGCGCCGTGATCACCGTCGTGACTGTGGTCGAGGATGCAACCGTGCACCCACGGCAGATTGCCCCCGTTCATCGCCGTCAGCGACTGCCACAGTCCGTCGTCGAGCAGCACGCTGCCATAGCAACCGCCGCCGCCGCTCACCCTGTGGCCCGCGACACAGGCTGGAAGTAGACAGGCTGAACACACGAATCCCTCTGCGAAGAACATCGTGAGCCACGTGCGTCATCTTGACACTGGCGGCGGCGTAGGGCACGCGCCGCCAATGGCGCCCAGCGCGGCACACCGCCACAAATTGAGGGTCATCAAAGAAGTCCGGTAGTTCACGACAACTGAAGTCGTTCTCGGGACCACCGGAACGGGGATCGAGGTAGGACCCGAACGACGGGAACGGGGTGTGCCGAACGGCTGATCGCCCGAAACCAGGGGTCAGGCGCAGTCGGCGCAGATCAGCCGGTCGTCCAATTGCCTGGCCAGCCGGTGGCGGTGTTGCACCAGAAAACAACTGGAACAGGTGAACTCGTCGGCCTGCTTGGGCAGTACCCGTACGGTGAGTTCCTCGCCGGAGAGGTCGGCGCCCGGCAGCTCGAAGGCCTCGAGATCCTCGCCGTCGTCGGCGTCGAGCACGGCGATCGCCGCATCGTTGCGACGGACGGCGAGCTCCTCGATCGATTCGTCTGCGACGTCGTCGACCCCGGGCCTTTGGGGTGCGTCGTAGTCTGTAGCCATCGGGAGTCCTCTCTCGTCGAAACGCGTGTGAAACAACGCCGACGGCGGCGCCGATGTTCCCGCCGTGACGCCGCCGCGACGCGCCTCTGTCACGCGCGGATGGGGTGATGGCTCGGGCGCGTGGGACGCGGGCGTCCCCGGTGGGCCGCGAAGAACGTTGCTCACTCGTGCTCGGCGTTGGCGGTGTCGATGAAAGCGCGGACGGCGGTGCTTGGGTCTCCTGAGCGCACCAGTGCTTCTCCGACGAGGACCACGTCGGCACCTGCGCGGTGGTATTCCGCGACGTCCTCCGCGCTCGACACACCCGACTCGGCCACGCGTACCGCTCCGTCGGGGACGAGCGGTGCGAGCTCGGCGAATACCGAGCGGTCCACTTTCAGGGTCGTCAGGTCTCTGGCGTTGATTCCCAGTAGCGTCGCCCCGGCATCGATTGCACGACCGAGCTCCTCAGCCGTATGTGACTCGACGAGTGCCGTCAGCCCCAACTCGCCACATAGCCCCAACATGTCGGTCAACTGGCCGTCGCCGAGCGACACGACCATCAGCAGCGCAAGGTCGGCCCCATGGGCGCGGGCTTCCCACAACTGATACGGATCGACGATGAAGTCCTTGCGCAGCACCGGAATATCAACGTGGTCGCGTACGGCGTCCAGGTCCGCGAGTGATCCACCGAAGCGGCGCCGTTCGGTTAGCACACTAATCGCGGCGGCTCCGCCCTTCGCGTACTGGCCGGCCAGGGAGGCTGGATCTGGAATGTCTGCCAGCTCACCGTTGCTCGGGCTCTTGCGCTTGACTTCCGCGATGATCGACACGCCAGGTTCTCGAAATGTCGGCAGGGGATCGAGCGCCGGCGCCACGTCAGCAACCCTCGAACGCAATTCCGACAACGGCGTATCAGTGATCCGTTGCCCTAAATCCTGCACTACGCCCGCGATGATCCCGTCGAGAACGCTCATGTTGGTTTCCTCCGTCATGTGGGTCGGTGCTTCATCAAACGATGCCACTATTCAAGTGCCACAGTCAATGTCGGGTATGACACACCGTATTATGTTGCCGGAAAGCAGGGTTCGACGCTATATGACATCGGTTGCCCGAAATCGTCCGACCATCTCGGAAGGCATTGGTGTCAAGCAACATTCATTGTGGTGCCAGAGGTGTGCCGCAGGTCGATGACAAGGGCCGGCTCGGGTTGCGACAGCTGCGCCCCATGCCGGCTTCGGGCCGGCAATGAAGCTCAGGCGGTGGGATTCATTGAGCCTTGGGGCTCAATGGTCGGCTCTTGGCGGATGCCGGAGTCGTCGGATGCGTCCAGTGATGAGCTCTTGGTCTCGGGCATGATCACCTGTGCCACGATCGACAGCAGTGCCATGGAGATCAGATACAGCCCGACGCATCCAACCCCGTAGTGAACGGTCAGCCAGGTAGCGATGAACGGTGCGACCGCAGCACCCATGATGCTCGCGATGTTGAAGGAGACACCCGACCCGCTATAGCGGACATTGGTCGGGAACAGTTCCGGCAGTACCGCACTCATCGGACCGTAGGCCAGCCCGGTGAGGGTCATTCCGATGACGAGGAACGCCAGTACGGTTCCTCGGGATGCGTGGTCCTGCGCCAGTAGCGGGGTGAAGGCCGCGCCGTAGCCAAGGATGCCGACGGACACTGCGAGCAGGGTGCGACGTCTGCCGAACCTGTCAACGAGGAGGCCCGCGATCGGTATGGTGCCGGCGAAGAAGAACACCGCGATCAGCTGCAGGCGGAGGAATTCAACGTAGCCAAATCCCAGCCCGGTCCCGTGGGGTGCGCGGGGCCCCGTGCCGTAACTCAGCACCCACGTCGTCACGATGTAGAACATCGTGAATGCGGACAGCACGACGAACGCGCCGATGATCACCTTGTCCCAGCTGCCACGAAACAAGGTGGACAACGGCGACCTCACGGGTTCACCGCGCTGCATGGATCGTGCGAATACTGGTGTTTCGGTCAGCTTCAGTCGTACGTAAAGACCGACAGCGACCATCACCGCGCTGAGCAAGAATGGGATGCGCCAACCCCACGTGTAGAACGCACTATCCGCGCTGAACTGAATGCCATCCACGCCCAGCGCGTTGATCAATGACACGAATACCGTGTTGGCTAGCAGGAAGCCGAGAGGTGCACCCAATTGAGGCCACATCGCCATCCACCCACGTCGGCTGGGCCGAGCCGACTCGGCCGCGAGCAATGCCGCCCCGCTCCATTCCCCGCCGAGGGCAAGGCCTTGCGCGAAACGCATCACGGCGAGTAGGGCCGGTGCCAGCAAGCCGACGTGGGCGTACGTCGGAAGCAGCCCGATCGCAAAGGTGGCGATTCCCATCACCAGCAGCGATGAGACCAGCGTGGCCTTCCGGCCAACGCGATCACCGAAGTGACCGAACAGGACCGCACCGAGCGGCCTGGCAGCGAACGCCAACCCGAACGTGGCGAGGGAGGCCAGCAACGCGGCCGTTGGGTTTCCTGGCGGAAAGAACAACCGCGGGAAAACCGACACGGCCGCCGTCGCGTACACGTAGAAGTCGTAGAACTCGATCGTCGTACCCACCATCGAGGCCACCGCGACGCGAGCGCGAGGGACATCTGTGGTGAGCGGTTGCGTAGGCGACGGCTGCGACATTTCTCCACTCTCGAGGCGAACGAGTTCCGTGACCCGTTTCTTCGCTGACACTCCGATGGAACTAACGGCTGATACGGCGGAAATATTCATCGCGTCAACGAGTGGCAGTCGAAGCGTATAAGCACCGAGCGATACCGCTGCGCGGGAATGCGGCCTGGCCGGCGAACAGGTCGGGGCTCTCAAGTTCGGGTCGGCTCTTCCAGAACTCCACGGCTTCACCCACGAGTTGTCGCGGCCGAGGCTCGGGGAACTCCCACACACAATCGATGACGGTGTGGTCGTGGTAGTTCTGGCCGACGCCCGGAAGATGTTGACGCACTGTGACTCCGAAACGATCCAGTTCAATCCCGTCGCCGACACCGGACTGCATCAGGACCGTCGGGGTGTGGATCGCTCCCATCGACAGCACGACCTCGGTTCCGGCCCGCAGCTGCCGCATCTGCCCCCGGTGCGCGATCTCCACACCGGTGGCCCGGTTGCCCTCGAAGGTCACCCCAGTGACCAGTGCATCGGTGAGGACTGTCAGGTTGGGCTGATCCATCACCGGGAAGGTGTAGGAGCGGAACACCGATTGGCGAATCCCGTCACGGACCCGCAACTCCGCCAGCGACGTGCCAACGCCGGCCTCCATCATCGCGCCGTTGGGACTGTCGTATCGGGGGATAGCCACCGCACGCGCGCCCTCGATCGTTGCAAGGGCCAGCGGATCGGGGTTGGCTGCCGGTTGGACGAATACCGGTCCGCCGGTGCCGCGGTACTGCGGATCAGTTGTGCCGTGCCAGGCTTCGATGCGGCGATAGATGTCCAGCACCGCGTCATAACTCCACGCGAGGTCACCGGCTTCTGACGCGAAATAGTCCCAATCGCTGCGATGCCCGCGCGCCAAGAGCATCACGTTGATGCTGGAGCCACCGCCGAGCACCTTGCCCATCGTTCGCTGCCGAAGTTGGTCGGCCACAGACTGGCCGTTTGCACGCTGGGCACGTCATCATGGCCGCCTGCCTCCAGCAGCAGCACGCTGACGTCGGGGTTCTCGGCCAGTCGACCCGCGATGACCGATCCCGAAGAGCCGGAGTCGCAGACGATGAAGTCGTACTCCGGACGCAGTTGCGAGGTGCGACGAGCTTGGTTCGCCCGGACCCGTTATGCTAGGCCAATTTCCGAGTTCGACTTGCTCGCAACGTGCTTCGCCATGGTGTCCCTTCAGAGGGTCGATGAGCCCGCCTCGCCGCAACGTCGACGACACTACCGACGCCGCTGAATGATCCTGCGCCACAAGGCCGTTACCGCTCAAGCAGCACACTGATACCCCGCGGATAGGCGTGCGACTTATCCTGGGTCCGGTATCGGGTCCGGCAACTCCGCCTCGGTGAAGACCTCGGGACCGCCGAAGCCGCTGACGACCATTGCCGAGTGTCTGGACAGTCTGCGAAAGCTCCCGATGACTGCCGCGGTGGCGGTGTCTTCGGAGAGATCTGTGGTCATCATCAATTCTCTACGGTGCGGGAAGAGCTTGACTTCGACCGTAACCAGTTGCCAACCCAATGACGCCATCACCAGTGAATGGGAATATGGCGCTCAACGCACGGCTTTGCCGCAACGTCAGAGCGATCACCGCGCCCAAGTCGCCATGATGGGCGTAGGGGCTTAGAGTTAATGATCGTGACGTACGGTGAACGACCTGATATGCAGTGTCACACCACTTTTGTACAATTCTGAGGCTGCGAGCTGCCGCTGGCCCTCAACGACCAAGTGCTGAAGACCGCTCTCGGAGGGAAGCCGCGACGCACCCCCGCCGTCGCAGGAGCACGCCGGCGGTTTGAGTCGATTCATCGCTTCCATTGCACGGCTTGTGTTTATCTGCAACGTCTGAGATTCGTCTCGAGGCTCGAGCTCGCCTCCTCCGCCAGTCCCGGGCCCGCAAAGTAGGAGATGAGGAGAAGATGAAGGGCACCTTTGTTCTCGTGCACGGTTCCTTTCACGGCAATTGGTGTTGGAACCGGCTGATTCCGTTGCTGGAGTCAGGCGGCTACGACGTGGTTGCGCCGAACCTGCCAGCAAGTGGCCGTGACCCCGCGCCGATCGAGAATGCGGATCTGAGGAGTTACGCGACGCGCGTCGCGAGCGTGATCGACGGCATCGCGGGCCCGGTGATTCTGGTGGGTCACAGTATGGGTGGCCTCGTCACGTCACAGGTGTCGGATCACCGTCCCGACAGGATCGCGGCCGCCATCTACGTCAATGGGTTGCTGCTTCGCAACGATGAGAGCCTCGGCAGTTTCCTTGAGGCGAACGTGACACTCGGCGTGGACGACCTCGTGCTGAAGAACATGGAGGTGTCCGCCGACCGCCAGACCGCGACATTCCCGCCGGGGAAAGCGGCCGAGGTGTTCTACAACACCTGTGCCGCTGCCGAAGCAGACTGGGCCACACCGCAACTGTCTCTGCAACCGACCAGGGTGTATCAAGACAAGCTACGACTGACCGAACGACACTACGGTCGAGTCAAGCGCTTCTACGTGCAAGGGTTGAAGGACAACGCGGTGTCGCCACTGCTACAGGACGTCATGCTCGAGAACACGCCCTGTCAACGGCTATTCACACTGGACAGCGATCATTCTCCCTTTCTCTCCGCACCCGGCGAGCTCGCGGACATCCTGCTATCAGTGCCGATCGAACTCGCCTGACCTGCCGCCCGGCAGGCTGGCCATCTCGACTTCGATCGCGACCCCACTTCACGTCCGCCGTGGCCTATCAATAATTATTGACAATCGCGCCGGACGCCTCAATTTCATTCGTGTGTGTCGATCTCGGCCCGCCGCGGGCCAGGGCTGTCGGGCGAGCTCACGTCGTGGGGTGCCTCTCGCCGCGAAGGGCAGTTACGGACCCATACTCGTTAATCAGCAGGTGCACAGGCACTTCGGGACCTTGACGGGACGGTGGCCACGCCTGTCTCCCGGCGCTCGATGCTCTTGGGCGTGATTTGAGCACCCAGCTGCGAGCATTCACCCGACTGATCATGAGCCTGGTCGTCACGGGCCTGGCACCGTCGTCCTTCTACGAGACCGATCCCGACTTCGGCCGACAGCAGGCGCGACAGCAACAGTCGAGCTCCCAAAAGAGCTGGTGCGATCGTCAACGTGCTATCCGCCCTCACCTGGTACGCCCGGGACTGCAACGCCGCATACGCCGCGACAGAGGGGCGGGCGCGCTACGTTCAGAGGCCTTGGCTCAAGACGACCGGTCGTATAGGGTCTGAGTGTCACGTCGCTTGCAGGGGTTAGGTAGAGAAATGAGCCTTCTCAACGAGGTTCTCGCCGCATACGGCGGCGAAAGCCGGTGGAAGCAGATCGAGACCATCAAGATCCACCAGGTCGTCGGGGGCGTCCTTTGGCCGCTCAAGCAGGTCGACGGCATCATCAACGACTCAACCGTGGAAATACGGGTCCAGGAGCAGCGGGCCTGGCACCGCCCGTTCACAGGATCGACGCTGCGCTCGTCGTACAGTCCGGACCGTGTCGCGATTGAGTCCGACGACGACTCGGCTTCGACGGTCGAGGAACTGATCGCCCCACGGGATTCGTTTGCGGGACATACCTTGACGACCCCGTGGTCGCCGGTGCAGATGGCATATTTCGCTGGATATGCCATGTGGACATACCTCTCAGAACCGTATTCACTGACGTTTCCCGGCGTGGAGACCGAAGAGCTCGGCGAGTGGAATGAAGGAGGCCAGATCTGGCGTCGCCTGGGTGTGCGCTACCAGGCCGACATCGGGACACACAGTGCCGATCAAGTGCTTTACGTCGATTCCGACGGACTATTGCGTCGACGGGACTACCAGGTCGACATCGCCGGAGCATCCCCAGCGGCGCACTACATGGACGATCATCGGGAGTTCGACGGCATCATCATCCCGGTGAAGCGCGTCGTTCACGGACGCGATGAGGATGGCCACCCCGTGCCCGAACCCATTACCGTGACCATCGACATCGATGACGTCGCCGTTCGCTAGGAAACTGCCGTGCCGAAGCCGAGTTTGCGAGAGGCTCTTCTGGACGCAGGAGCCGACCACCTGCATGCGACTGGATACGCGGCGACGGGGGTGGCGGTGATCGCTGCTAGCGCCAGAGCGCCGAAAGGCTCGTTCTACAACCACTTTCGCAGCAAGGACGCACTCGCCGTCGAGGTCCTGTCCCGATACGGCCAGACTCGTGGCCTCGAGTTACTCAGTGAACCAGGAGTTCCTGCGCTTCAGCGCATTCGCAATCACCTGGCTCATCTGAAGAGCGACCTCGCGGTGCACGACTACCGGCGCGGGTGCATGTTCGGTAATTTCGCAGCCGAGGCTCCGGTGGACGCGCCAGCACTCACTGCGGCTGTCGCCGCAGCCGTTGATCGGTGGCGCACGTTGTTGGCCCAGACCATCCGAAGCGGTCAAAGCCACGATGAGATCGCGACCGACATCGACGCGGACGCGGCGGCGGGATTCGTCATCGACGCCTGGGAGGGAGCTGCGCTGCGGGCAAAGGTGCTGGGCGACGGCACCCCGATTGAGAACGCCACCCAGTTCATTCTCGGCAAGATCCTTGCTTGAGGCGCGCTATCGAAATCCCATTGAACGGGGCAGATCCGCCGAAGCAGTCCGGCACGCGCGACTGCCTCCGGCGTTGTCGCGAGTGCCGTTTCGAACTTGCCTCACCAGTGTCGACCCTCGTGAAGAACGCCCCGTAGATCGCTATTTGACTTAACGAGCTTTCGGCGCGTCGCGAACGAGCGGGCGCGTGTGGCTCTAGCGCGTCCACCCGCGGCGGCGCAGCCACCAGTCACGGAAGACGACGCCCCAGATCGCGATCGCGAAGGCGACGAGGAAGATG
>JAOPVF010000006.1 GCA_025963195.1 Mycobacterium sp.
AGAGCTGCCTGGCCTGGTTGCGGGCGGCGTCGATGGCCGACTGCGACAGGGTCGTCGAGTCGGTACGCATATAGGTGATGTAGCCGTTCTCGTACAGCCGCTGCGCGATGCTCATGCAGCGCTCGGACGAGAACCGCAGCTTGCGGCCCGCCTCCTGCTGCAGCGTCGAGGTCATGAACGGGGCGTACGGCTTGCGGGTGTACGGCTTCTGCTCGACCGACGACACGGTCAGCTGGGCACCGCGCAGCCCGGTGGCCAGTGCACCTGCGGCGGCCTCGTCGAGGACCAGCACCTCGTCGGGCTTCTTGAGCCCGCCCAACGAGTCGAAGTCGCGCCCGGCCGCTACGCGGCGTCCGTCGACCTGGTTGAGCTTCGCGGTGAACTTCGGCGGCGACGCCTGCGCGTCCGACACGCTGGCGTCGAGCTCGGCCGTGACGTCCCAGTAGCCGGCGCTGCGAAACGCCATGCGCTCACGTTCGCGCTGAACGATGATTCGGGTCGCCACCGACTGCACGCGGCCCGCCGACAACTTCGGGGCCACCTTCTTCCACAGCACGGGGCTGACTTCGTAGCCGTAGAGGCGATCGAGGATGCGGCGCGTCTCCTGCGCGTCGACGAGGTCGATGTCGAGGTCACGGGGGTTCTCCGCGGCGCTCAGGATCGCGGGCTCGGTGATCTCGTGGAACACCATGCGCTTGACAGGGACGCTGGGCTTGAGCGTCTCCAGCAGGTGCCACGCGATCGCTTCACCCTCGCGGTCACCGTCCGTGGCCAGGTAGAGCTCGTCGACGTCCTTGAGCAGGCCCTTGAGCTCGGTGACCGTGCCCTTCTTCTCGGGGCTGATGATGTAGAGCGGTTCGAAGTCGGCGTCGACGTTCACGCCGAGCCGGGCCCAGGGCTCTGATTTGTACTTGGCCGGGACGTCCGCAGCGGCTCTCGGCAGGTCGCGGATGTGTCCGCGGGAGGACTCCACGATGTAGTTGGAGCCCAGGTAACCAGCGATTTTGCGCGCCTTGGTGGGCGACTCGACTATGACGAGTCGCCGCACGACGGCACGCCCACGCGGCGCACTGCCGTTCCCGCCGCCCTCCTGGTCAGCCAACTCTTCCTACACTCCACTCTTGTGCCGCGGGCCGTACGCCGGACGTTGAGCGTCCATGGTCGCAGTGGCTCCCGGCAACGATTACCGCAGCCAACTTCGCATTCCGCACGCGCCGACGCAAACTGGATTCCCCCGTACTGGACCTCAGGTCCGTGGCCATTGCGAGAACGCCTCCGTATCGCCTGGCGGTTCCCCCACGTTCTCTACCAGGCGTAACAGCCTACGACGACCGCTGATCCGCAGCGCGGGACGAGTCCCACGAGTGCCGATCAATGTCGGTGCGATTCCCACCCGCATCATCGCCGATGCAAGGGCAGTATGCGTGTCCGGCGCGTGCGGGTCGAGTCCGAGCAGATAGCGGTCGGACGCCTCGGGGGTGCCCGCGGCCAACGTCCATGCCCTCAGTTCCCTCGGCCCGGGCAACCATTGCGGAGGGACGGTCTTCACTGCGCCGCGGGTCCAGGCCGCGGCCATCGCGGTCAACCGGCGGTCGACCGCGGTGCGCACGAGCGGTGTGTTCTCGTCGGTGCGGCCGATTTCGGCTGCCAGCCCGGTGTCGGCGATCATCTCGGCAAGTGCCTCGGCGCGCCACAACCGATCCACCACCACCGACAAGCGCGCGCCCTGCTCCGCGCCGCTACCCACCAGCACCACCTGGCCCGGTGCAGCGAGAATCCCGGTCAGGTCGGCGACCGCGGGCGGCATCGACTCAGCCGAGAAGAAGGACAGCTGACTCACGAGATCGACATTAGGCCAGCGCCGTACTCAGAAGGCGTTACCGGGCCGCACGAGGCGTCGGGGGAATGCGGGAAAGCGAGAAAACCCCCACATGTCCGTCACGGGGACGTGCAGGGGATTTCTTGGGATCGTCGCCGAGTCAGACGGGCTTGACGCTGAGCGCCTGCGGACCCTTGGGGCTCTGCTCGATCTCGAACTCGACCTTTTGATTCTCCTCGAGGGTGCGGAACCCGTTGGATTGAATCTGCTTGTAATGAACGAAGACGTCGCCGCCGCCGTCTTCCTGCTCGATGAACCCGTAGCCCTTTTCCGGGTTGAACCACTTAACAGTTCCCTGAGGCATCTGTACTTCTTTCCTTCTACTACTGCGGGTACGGTCACCGTGCTTCGGTGAGCCGGGCCCGTTCCGACCGCCATACCTTCGTGGAAGCGCCGGAAGAGACCGACCTAACAACCCTCGCAGGAACCGCGACCGCAACGACGTTCCTGCGAGTGCTGACACACGAACACAGAAGCTGCGACCACGATAAGTGAATCATGTCCAGGGGCTTCGCGACAGTCTTGTTGTGATCATGTGGTTAACAATTCAGCCGGGGATCGCGGACGTCCGATGACGGTGCCGCTCCCCGCCATTCGGAGGAGGTGAGACAGTGTCGGATCGGGCGTCGGACTTCGGTCGCGAACTGCTCGCCTGCGCCGTTTCCGGCACCAATTCGTCGGAGGATCCGCTACGCCACGTCGCGGAGCTGGCACCGCGCCACGCACGCTCGCAAACGTGGCCCCGCTGGGCCGAGCCCGACGTCGTCGCTGCCTTCGTCGAACGCGGCATCGCCGAACCGTGGTCGCATCAGGTGTCGGCCGCGGACCTCGCGCACTCGGGCCGGCACGTGGTGCTCAGTACCGGCACCGCGTCGGGCAAGTCGCTCGCCTATCAGTTGCCGATCGCATCGGTTCTGGCCGCCGA
>JAOPVF010000024.1 GCA_025963195.1 Mycobacterium sp.
CCGCGTTCGCGGCCGCAGCTGCGGACTCCCTCATCGTGATCGCGGTATTCCTGTTCCTTGGCGGCATGGCGGCCGCGAGCAGCAATTCGGCGAGCGGCCGGCTGGTGGTCGGCTGGTTTCCGCCCGACCAGCGCGGCCTGGTCATGGGTATCCGTCAGACTGCGCAGCCCCTTGGGGTCGGCCTCGGCGCGTTGGTGATTCCGCAACTCGCCCAGGCCCACGGCGTGTCCGCCGCGCTGCTCTTCCCAGCGATCGTGTGTGCGGTGGCCGCGGTGATCAGCGCGGTCGGGGTGCTTGATCCGCCGCGACCGCCCCGCGGCGAGGCGCACGCCGACGACCTTGCCAACCCGTACCGCGGCTCATCGGTGCTGTGGCGCATTCACGCCGTCTCGGTGCTGCTGGTCGTGCACCAGTGTCTGGTCTGGACGTTCACGCTGGTGTGGCTGATGACCGACCGCGGCTGGTCGGCGGCCGCGGCGGGAGCGATGGTGACGTTCGCCCAGATCCTCGGTGCGGCAGGAAGGATCGCCGCGGGTCGGTGGTCGGACAAGGTGGGGTCGCGGCTGCATCCCGTCCGGACCATCGCCATCGGCGCGGCCATCGCGATGGGGCTACTGGCGGTGACCGACCTGATGCACTCGCCACTGGCCATCGCGGTGATGGTCGTCGCGTCCGTGATCACGGTGTCCGACAACGGCCTTGCGTTCACGGCCATCGCCGAGATCGCGGGTCCGTTCTGGAGCGGGCGGGCGCTCGGCACGCAGAACACCAGCCAACTGCTCACCGCAGGCATCGTCCCGCCGGTGTTCGGCGCACTGATCGCGGCGGCCGGGTTCCCGTTGGCGTTCGCGGTGTGCGCGTTGTTCCCCTTGGTAGCACTGCCGCTGGTGCCGGTGGACGCCGATCCGCTTCGCTCGGCCGCGAAGGACTAAGCGCCCTCGAGGTTCTCGGCACACCGGGTCAGCAGGTCCGTCAATTGCCGTCTAGCCCTAGCCGAAAGCCCTTGCACCATGGCCTGTTCCACGTCGAGGACTGCGTCATGACTCGCCGACAGTCGCTTGCGTCCAGCCGGGGTCAGCGCAAGTGCGATGGCCCGGCCCTGCCCCGGCGAAGCAACTGATTGCACCAGTCCCGACGAACGCAGCCCGGCCAGCAGATCTTGCAGCGATTGCCGGGTGACGAAGCACAGTCGAGCCAACTCGGACGCCGAGGCGTCGGGGTGATCGGCGAGTGTGCGCAATGCCGCGTACTGGGCCATGGACAGCCCCGTTGGCCGCAACGCGGCATCGCAGCGGCGGCGCATCGACTGCTGGACCCGCTTGACCAGGTACCCCGCACCACCCTCGACATCTGGTTCAGACATGACAGGAACCTTACATTGCGCTACGGTGGCAGTGTAAGGAACCTGACATATGAGGGGAACGAGATGGCCACCATCGAGGAACACGGTCCACACACCACGCTGATCAACGTGTTCACCGTCGAACCGGAGCACGCATCCGAACTCGCCGCGCTGCTGAGCGACGCGACCGCCAAGGTGATCCGTCATGCACCCGGGTTCGTCTCGGCCAACATTCACGTCAGCACCGACGGAACGCGCGTCGTCAACTACGCACAGTGGGAGACCGCCGAGGCGATGCAAGGCATGCTGGCCGATCCGGCCGCACGCGAACACATGTCGAAGGCCGCCGACCTCGCGTCGGGTTTCGACCCGCACCTCTACACCGTCGAAGCGGTGCACGAGCGCTGAGCAGCTACAGCTTGCCCACGATGCGGTCGCCGACCTCCGAGGTGGACAGCTTCTCGTCGCCCCTGGTGGCCAGGTGCTCCTCGACCGCCTTGTCCACCCGCGCGGCCGCGGCATCCTCACCGAGGTGCGCCAGCAGCAGCGCCACCGACATGACCGCGGCGGTGGGATCGGCGATGCCCTGCCCCGCGATGTCGGGCGCGCTGCCGTGCACCGGCTCGAACATGGACGGATTGGCCCGCGTCGCATCGATGTTGCCGCTCGCGGCCAACCCGATACCACCGGCGACGGCCGCTGCGAGATCGGTGATGATGTCGCCGAACAGGTTGTCGGTGACGATGACGTCGAAGCGGCCGGGGTCGGTCACCATGTGGATGGTCGCCGCGTCGATGTGCTGGTAGGCCACCTCGACGTCGGGGAAGTCCTTGCCGACCTCGGCGACGGTCCGAGACCACAACGAGCCGGCGAACGTCAACACGTTGGTCTTGTGCACCAGCGTCAGGTGCTTGCGCCGCTTGGCCGCCCGGCCGAACGCGTCGCGCACCACCCGCTGCACGCCGAACGCGGTGTTCAGGCTCACCTCGGTGGCCACCTCGTGCGGGGTGCCGACGCGGATCGCGCCGCCCGTGCCGGTGTATGGCCCCTCGGTGCCCTCGCGCACGACCACGAAGTCGATGGCGGGATTGCCTGCCAATGGGCTGTCGACACCCGGAAACAGCCGCGACGGACGCAGATTCACGTGATGGTCGAGCTCGAACCGCAACCGGAGCAGCAGCCCGCGTTCCAGCACACCGCTGGGCACCGACGGATCACCGATGGCGCCCAACAGGATCGCGTCGTGCCCGCGCAGCTCGTCGGTCAAGCCGTCGGGCAGCGTCTCCCCCGTGGCGTGGTAGCGCCGGGCACCCAGGTCGTAGGTGGTCTTCTCGACACCCGGCACCACGACGTCGAGCACCTTGAGTGCTTCGTCGATGACCTCGGGTCCGATGCCGTCTCCGGCGATGACGGCCAGTTTCATGACAGATCCACCACTTCCAGCGTCACGGCGCCAACGTCGGTGCCGATGGCCGCCAACACGTCGGACGGCACCTCGCGATCCAGGCGCAGCATGATCGTCGCGCCAACGCCGTCGGCGTCCTGGCTGAGTTGGGCTGCGAGGATGTTGACGCCCGCAGCGCCGAGCAGCGTGCCGATCTTGCCGAGTGCCCCTGGTTGGTCGCCGTAGTTGATGATCAGGTTCACGCCCTCGGCACGCAGATCCAGGTTGCGACCGTTGATCTGGACGACCTTCTGCACCTGTTGCGGACCCGACAGCGTGCCGGCCACGTTGATCGTCGCCCCATCTGCCGACACCCCGCGCACGTCGACGACGCTGCGGTGATTCGGGCTCTCCGAGGCGGTGGTGATGGCGGCCTCGACGCCCCGCTCGGCGGCCAGCGCCGGGGCGTTGACGAACGTCACCTGGTCCTCGATGACCGCGGAGAACAGGCCGCGCAGCGCCGAGAGTCGCAGCACGTCAACCTCTTCGGATGCCAGCTCGCCGCGCACCTGCACCGAGATCGATGCAGGCAGCTCGGACGACAGTGCTCCGACCAGGAGGCCCAGTTTGCGTACCAGGTCGAGCCACGGCGCCACCTCCTCGCCGACCACACCACCGCCGACGTTGACCGCGTCGGGTACGAACTCGCCCGCCAGCGCCAGCTTCACGCTGGCCGCCACGTCGGTGCCAGCGCGGTCCTGCGCCTCCTCGGTCGATGCGCCGAGGTGGGGGGTGACGATGACCTGGGGCAGCTCGAACAGCGGGCTGTCCGTGCACGGTTCGGTGGAGAACACGTCGAGGCCGGCGCCCCGGACGTGTCCGCTGACGATGGCCTCGGCAAGGGCTTCCTCGACGATCAGCCCGCCGCGGGCGGCATTGACGATGATCACGCCTGGCTTGGTCTTCGCCAGCGCCTCCTTGTCGATCAGCCCGGCGGTCTCCTTCGTCTTCGGAAGGTGCACGGAGATGAAGTCGGCGCGGGCCAGCAGCTCGTCGAGGGTGAGCAGTTCGATGCCAAGCTGGGCGGCGCGGGCCTGCGACACGTAGGGGTCGTATGCGGTGATGTGGGCACCGAATGCGGCGAGGCGCTGGGCCACCAGCTGCCCGATGCGACCGAGACCGACCACGCCGACCGTCTTGCCGAAGATCTCGGTGCCCGAGAACGACGACCGCTTCCACGTGTGTTCGCGCAGCGTCGCGTCGGCGGCAGGAATCTGTCGAGCCGCGGCCAGCAGCAGCGCGAGCGCGTGCTCGGCGGCGCTGTGGATGTTCGACGTCGGTGCGTTGACCACCAGCACGCCGCGTGCCGTGGCGGCATCGACGTCGACGTTGTCGAGCCCGACGCCCGCGCGGGCGACGATCTTCAGCTTGGGCGCGGCGGCAAGTACCTCGGCGTCCACGGTGGTGGCCGACCGCACCAGCAGCGCGTCGGCCTCGGGCACCGCGGCCAGCAGCTTCTCCCGATCCGGGCCGTCGACCCAGCGCACCTCCACCTGGTCGCCGAGGGCGGCAACGGTCGATTCGGCGAGTTTGTCGGCGATCAATACAACGGGCAGGCTCACGTGGACAGAGTAATGGGCTGTAATCAACCGATGGACGTCACCGTCGTCGGTAGTGGGCCCAACGGTCTGAGCGCCGCCGTGATCTGCGCGCGGGCGGGCTTGTCGGTGCGGGTCGTCGAGGCCCAGCCGACCGCCGGTGGTGGCGCGCGGACCATGGCGGACCCCGAGTATCCGGGCGTCAGCCACGACGTCTGCTCGGCGGTGCATCCGCTGGGGGTGGCTTCGCCGTTCTTCGCCGAGTTCGACCTCGCCGGGCGCGGCGTTGATCTGGTGGCGCCGGACGTGTCGTACGCCAATCCGCTGCCCGACCGGCCTGCCGCGGTGGCGTACCGGTCGTTGGAACGCACGTGCGTCGAACTCGACGACGGCGCCACGTGGCGACGGCTGTTCGGCCCGCTCACCGAGCACGTCGACGGCGTGCTGGGATTCTTCCTCGGCGACAAGCGGTCGCTACCGCCGGAGCTACTGACCAC